>VGPB01000163.1 GCA_016875695.1 Chloroflexota bacterium
CGACGCGCCGGCCGCGGGCGCGGCGCACGAGGTGGCGGCGCGGCGGCCGTCGCGCGACTCGTCACGCGCACGACGGCGTCCTCGGCGCCGATGCCGAAGACGCCGCGCTTCCCCTCGCTAACGACGTCGACGTCGACTTGATCGCGGCTGAGCGCGAGCTGGGCCAGCGCCTTTGCCACCGCCTCGTCGACCGTCTTGCCGCTCATCTCCACCACTGGCATTGCTGTCCCTCGCTTCGGTCACGCCGCGGGTCGCGGCGCTGGCTGGCTGTGCCTGGGGGCGCGGGCGCAGGCGCGCCGCGGCGCGCGAGCGCCACGCGGCGGGGAACGGCACCGCCGTGCGCCACGTGAAGTCGCCCGGGCCCACGAAGATCCACTGCAGGATGATGCCGATGATCGTGCTCGCCGCCCAGTACAGGCCGAGCCCCGCCGGGAAGCCGAGCACCAGGAAGTAGCCGAAGATCAGCGGGATGCCGAACTGCAACATGATGTCGTTCGCGAGGTTCTGCTGCCGGTCCGGCGTCAGCCGCCGCGTCGTCGAGATGCGCTGCTGCAGGTACATGGCCACGAACACAGTTAACGCGAGCGGGATGTTGCCGGACTCCTCTAGATCGAGCAGGAGGAAGGTGGTGTCCGGCGGGATCGCGCTGCGGATCACGTCGAAGTCGTACAGCCGCGTCGAAAGGTAGAGCACGTTCTCGGGCGTGTTGCCGAGCGTGATGCGAATCACGCCGTACAGCGCTATGAAGATCGGGAACTGTACGATCATCGGGCCGAGGCAGCCGATGGGGTTCACGCCGTTCTCGCGGTAGAGCTTCATCGTCTCTTCGGAGCGGCGCTTGGGGTCGGAGTAGCGCTTCTGGATGTCGGCGAGCTGCGGCTGGAGCTCCTGCATCGCGCGCGAGGCGTGGAGCGTCTTGAGCGTGAGCGGGAACGTGATCACGCGGGTGATGACGGTAAAGAGCAGGATCGCCGCGCCGAAGGAGCCGAAGCAAGCGACGCTGAGAAGCACCATGAAGTTGATGAGCGGGGTCTCAAGCAGCAGCTGCCAGGCTTCGCCGAGCGGCATAGGTGGCTAGCTCCGCTTGTAAATCTGCTCGACGGCGCCACCCGCGGCGGGGCGGGCGCGCACGAGCTCGCCATCGCTGGTCGCGAGAAAGACATCGTCGCCGACGACGAGGGGATTGGCGAAGAAGCGCGCGCCGTCGACCCTCGCGCGCCAGTGCTCGGTGCCGTTCGCGGGGTCGAGGCCGATTACGACGCCGCCGCGCGTGGCGACGACGAGCGTGCCCGCGGCGAGCACGGGCGCGGCGCGAATCTCGTCGTCGAGGTCGGCGGAACGCCAGCGCTCGGTGCCGTCGCGCCCAAGCGCGTGGACGCGGCCGGAGACGGTGGCGGCGTAGATGGTGTCGCCAGCGACGAGTGGGCGGGCCCAGAACCAGTGGTCGCCCGCGAAGCTCCAGCGGGTGGCGCCGCCGGCGTCCAGGTCGAGCGCGAGCAGGCGGCTTTCGAGCGTGCCGAGCACGACCGTGCTGCCGTCACGGGCGGGGTCGCCCACGAGCGCGCCGCCGAGGTCGCGCGACCACTCGACGTCGCCGGTGCGCGGGTTCACGGCGCGCAGCTCGTGGTCGACATTTCCGAGCAGCAGGACGGAACCTGTGAGTAGCGGGCTGCTCCAGATGCGGCCGCCGCCGCGCACGAGCGCGGGCTCGACGCGCCCGGTGGTGGCGTCGACGGGGACCACGTGACCGCGGTTGGTGGGGACCAAGAGGCGCGTGCCGTCGAACGCGGGGGTTGCGAAGACGCGCGCGCCGACGTTGACGCTGGCGGGCCAGCCGTCGATGGGGCGGCCGCTCTGGAGATCGATGGCGAAGACGTCGCCCGAGTAGGCAACGAGGAAGGCGCGGGCCCGGCCCGCGGAGCGGTCGATCACGGGGGTGGCGTAAAACGCCCGGACCTGGTCCTGGAGGTCGCCGTCCGCGGGGAAGGTCCAGAGCGCGGTGGGCTGGCCGTCGACGCGGACAGCGGAGATGGCGCCGCGACGGTCGTGCACGAGCAACACACCGTCGGAGGCGGGCACGGGGGCGGCCCAGCCCTCGGGGGCGGCGACGCCGTCGCAGCCGGCGGCAAGGGCGGCGAAGGCGAGGAGCGCGAGGAGCGGCACTGCGAGACGGACGCCTGCGCCACGCCCATCGAGCCGACCCTCACTCCCCGACCCCCTGTCCCGGGGACCGGACGAGGGGGAGGCCAGCGACGGGGCGCGGTGGGTGGAATGTTTCACGTGAAACACTACGCAGCCGCGGTCATCGGGTGCGCGTCCGTGGGAGGACCGCGGTAGCTGCGGGGACCCGCGCGGGCTCGTACGGGTCGTAGCCGCCAGGGTGCCCGGGGCGGCAGCGCAGCAGGCGCCGGGCGGCGAGCCAGCCACCGCGCAGCGCGCCCGCGTCGGCGATGGCAGCGCAAGCGTACGCCGAGCAACTGGGCTCGAAGCGGCAGCGCACCCCCAGCGCGGGCGAGAGCGCGCGCTGGTAGCAACGAATCGCGACGAGCAGCGCGGACCTCACGGGCTCTGAGCCGCATTGTGCAGTGCTGAACGGTGTACTTGCGCGTCGAGCAGCGAGGCACGCCGCGAGCAGTGCTCGATTGCTCGCTCTAGCTCCATGTAGCTCGCTTGTGCGCTCGCGGCGCGGGCCATCACGACGAGGTCGTGGCCACCGCGCAGGGGCAGCGCCCGGAGTGCGGCGCGGAGCCGCCGACGCAGACGGTTGCGCTGCACCGCGCCGCCGATGCGGCGCGGGGTGGCATAAGCGTAGCGGTTGTGCGGGAGGCCGTTGGGCCGGTATGCGAGTGCGAGCAGGCGGTGAGACACACGCTGACCCTCACGGAGTACAGCCACCACGTCCTGGCGGCGGCGAAGCCGGGTGCGGCTCGGGTCTCGGGGTGCCGAGCGCCCGGACGACGAGCCGGCGGGGGGCCCCGGCGGACACAGGTGGGCCGGGACGGCCACGGGTTGGTGGGCTAGACGGTGAGCCTGGCGCGTCCGCGCGCGCGGCGCCGCTTGAGGACGTCCCGGCCGTCCTGCGTCGCCATGCGCTTGCGGAAGCCGTGCTTGCGCAGGCGCGGGATGCGCTTGGGCTGCCAGGTGCGCTTCACCGAAACTCCAGTCGCTCGCGGGGGAGTATACAGTTCGCCTCGCACCCCGAGCAAACGGGGACACTCGGTCACTCGCCGTGACGGACGCGGGCTACGGCTGGCGGTGCAGGCGGCGGCGCCCTACCCCCGCGGGGGGGCGGGGCGCGGAGGGGGGCAGCCGGCGGTGGGAAGGCCAGCGTTCCGGCTGTCCCTGCAGGCGGGAGGGTTGGCCCCGCACGGGGGCGCGAGCCGGGTCAGGCCGGCGCTGGGAGGACGGCAAGCAGGGCGAAGGCCGGAAGCGGTGCGCGTGGTAGACTCGCGCTCGAGCGGAGGGTGCGATGGGCGGGTCGATCGTGCGCGGCTACCGGCGGGCGTGGCGGCGGGTGTGGGCGGCGGCGGCGGGCACGGCGCTGGCCGCCTGGCCGACACTGCTGCGGGCGCAGGAGGAGGGCGGCCGGACCATCGAGCGGCCCGAGGACGCGCTGCCGGTGGCGCTGCTCACGGCCGCCGGGTTGTTGGGGCTGCTGCTGTTGGCGGCGATCGGGTTCCTGTACCGACGGCGGCGGGAGCTGGACTGGGACTTCCAGCGGCCCGAGCCCGCGCACGACGAGCACCACTAGCGCGCCAGCGAAGCACCCCGGGGCTCGGCCGGAAGGCGGGGTTGCGCAGGCACGTGGTCCTAAGTCGTAGCGTCAGAAGGCTCGCTGCGCGTTGAATCAGAACGCGCGACACCGCCCGCCCACTCTTGCGTTGCGTGAGTAGCTGCGCCGCTCGCGCTCCTCGCCGGAGCCGTCACTTGCGTCCTCTCTCCCCACAGAGCGGGGGCGAGGGGGGACCGAGGGAGTAGCGAAGTGGGACTGCCACTAGCAGGGTGCTGAGAAACGGCTGGCGAGGGAGTTGTCGGAGGTCGGTCGGCGCGTAGGATGGGGCTGGCGTGGGCACAGCCTGGAGGTGCCCCGCGCGAGGCGACGCTGAGCGTCAGGCCAACATGCTGCTGGCGGTGACGCCTGACTCCTCCATCCCCGAGGATCATCTGATCCGCCGCATCAAGTCGACCGTCGAGTCGGTGCTGGCGCGG
>VGPB01000164.1 GCA_016875695.1 Chloroflexota bacterium
TCCCCCGCGCCCGACCCGGGGGGGGGGGGGGACGGCTACCCCGAGAAGTACAGCTCGTACTCGAACGGCGTCGGCCGCAGCCGCACCTCCTGCGCCTCCGCCCGCTTCCATTCCAACCACTTGTCGATCACGTCCTGCGTGAACACGCCGCCCTGCAGCAGGAACTGATGGTCACGCTCCAGTGCGTCCAGCGCCTGCTCCAGCGAGCCCGGCACCGTCGGTACCTTCGACAGCTCCTCTGCGGGCAGGTCGTAGATGTTGCGGTCCAGCGGATCCCCCGGGTCGATCTGCCGCTGGATGCCGTCGAGTCCCGCCATCAGCATCGCCGCGAACGCCAGGTACGGGTTGCACGTCGCGTCCGCCGGCCGGAACTCGATGCGCTTCGCGTTCGCCGACATCGAATACGTCGGGATGCGGATCGACGCCGAGCGGTTGCGCATCGAGTACGCCAGGTTCACCGGCGCCTCGTAGTGCGGTACCAGTCGCTTGTACGAGTTCGTCGTCGGCGCCGCGAACGCTAGGACCGCGTGCGCGTGCCGCAGCAGCCCGCCGATGTAGTAGCGCGCCGTCTGCGACAGCCCCGCGTACCCGTTCGAGTCGTAAAACGTCGGTTGCCCGTTCTTCCACAACGACTGGTGCGTGTGCATGCCCGTGCCGTTGTCGCCGAAGATCGGCTTCGCCATGAACGTCGCCACCTTGCCGTGACGCTTCGCGATGTTGCGCGTCAGGTACTTGTACCACTGCGCGCGATCCGCCTGCTGCGTCAGCGTCCCGAAGCGCATCGCCAGCTCGCCCTGGCCCGCCGTCGCCACCTCGTGGTGGTGCAGCTCCATCTCGATGTTCATCGCCTCGAGCGCTTCGACGATCTCGTTGCGGATCTCCGTCTGCGTGTCGTGCGGCGGAACCGGCGCGTAGCCTTCCTTGCCGGGAATCTTGAATGACAGGTTGCCGGACCCGCGCCCGTTCATCCCCGTCTCGTCGCGCCCGCTGTTCCATGCCGCCTCGCTCGAGTCGACGAAGTAGTACGCCGTGTTCTGCCCCTGCTGGAAGCGCACGTCGTCGAAGATGAAGAACTCCAGCTCCGGGCCGAAGTACGCCGTGTCGGCAATGCCCGTCGACTTCAGGTACTCTTCAGCCTTCTTCGCCACCGTACGCGGGTCGCGCGTATAGCGCTGCCGCGTCAGCGGGTCCGCGACGTCGCAGATCATCGACAACGTCGGCGTCTCGTACACGGGGTCCATCACCGCCGTGTCCACGTCCGGCATCAGCAGCATGTCCGACTCATGGATCTGCTGAAACCCGCGCAGGCTCGACCCGTCGAACCCGTTGCCCTGCGCCATCAGGTCCGCGTTCAGCCGGTGCGCCGGCAGCGTGAAGTGCTGCCAGCGTCCGAACAGGTCCGCCACCTTCAGATCGACACGGCGCGCGTTGCCTCGCGTCGCCAGCTCCGTCACCTCCTGCAGCGTCGCCATCGAGCCTCCCCCTTCGCTGCCGCCCGCCTTGGCCAGCGTCCCGCACTCCCGGCGCGCGCCAGCGCGCCGCACGCTTACACACACCCGATTCTGCCCCCAAAGCCCCGTGCGGTGAAGCCCGCCCCGAGCCTAGACGCGACGCGTTACCCGCACGCGACCGCCGTGTTACGAACGTGTTTCGCGCGCGCGGCGCCGGAGTGACGCCGCTCCCGCGCGGTCGGCTCGCAGTTTCGCCGGGTGGCGTCACACCATTGCCAGGCTCGTCACTCGCACGCAGCCACGAAGCCCTAGCTGCCCGTCACGGCGAGTGACTCGGGGGCGCTACGACCACCGAGACAGCCGCGAGCCGTCGATGTCGCGTCGCGCATCGACACGACGCATCCGCGTTCGCAGGGAACGCGAGGAGCGCAGCCCCTCGCATGGAAAGGGCGGGCGAACGGGTCTCCCGGCCCGGAGGGCCGTCGTCAGTCTCACGATGCTATGGCAACGTGCGCCGCGATGAGGCCTACCCCTCGCCGACCGGGCGGCCCGGCGCCTCCTCCATGAAGCGGTACCCGACGTTGCGCACCGTATCGATGTACTGCTCCCGGCCCTCGATCTTCGCGCGGATGCGCCGGATGTGGACATCAACCGTGCGCGATCCGCCGTAGTAGTCGTACCCCCACACGCGATTCAGCAACGCCTCGCGCGTGAACGGCTTGCCCTCGTTCGCCGCCAGGAAGCGCAGCAGCTCGAACTCCTTGTACGTCAGGTCCACCACCGCGCCGTCCACGCTCACCGTGTAGCGCTCGAGGTCGATCACCAGCCCGCCCCGCCTGAGTACGCTGCCCTCGTCGCCGTCCGCGCGCGCCCACAGCGCGCGCGACACGCGCGCGCGCAGCTCGTCGCCGTCCAGCGGCGCGAGCAGAAAGTCGTGCACGCGCACGTGCGCCGCCAGCGTGCCCAGCTGCTCCCGCCGCATCAGCGCGATCATCGCCACGCGATCACGAATCGCCGCGTCGCGCAGCACCGCCGCCAGCCCGCCCTCCGTCAAACCGATGCCGACGTCCAACACCACCACCTGCGGCGCCCACTCGCGCACGGCGCCCAGCCCCGCCTCCAGCGTGCGCTCCGCGCGCACCGGCCGCGCGTCCACGCGCATCGCCGCCACCGCGATGCTCACATGCTGCGCGTCGTCGCTGATTACGAGCACTCGCTGCATCGCGTCCTCAATCTTTCGCGCGGTCGGAGCCACGCGAACAAGAACCTACGTCCCCACGCGCAGTCCGGGGCGCGCGAGCACGAACCTACGTCCCTCCGCGCGGTCCAGAGCCGCGCGAGCGACAGCATAGTGCGCGGCCGTGCGCGGCCGACGCTGTACGCAATCGCCAGCGTGCTATCCACGCGACTATCCACACTCCATCCGCAACGCGTGCGACGGCGCATGCCGGCCCCTACGCGTTGTCCCGGCGCCACGCGCGCGAAAGATAGCGAAACCTACCGCGCGCGCGTTCCCTCGCCGCCGCGCCGCTGCTATCATTTGAGGCCTCCCAATTCCGAGGCGCTCCCCGCCGCGCGCATCCCCGCGCTCCGCCCCTCGAGGAACACCGCATGCAGGTCATCGAGTCCTACGACCTCACAAAGATCTACAACAACCGCTACATCGCCCTCAACGCGCTCAACATGCGCGTCGAGAAAGGCATGGTCTACGGCCTCGTCGGCCCCAACGGCGCCGGCAAGTCCACCACCTTCCGCATCCTGCTCGGCCTGCAACGCCCCACCGCCGGCACCGCGCGCCTCTTCGGCGAGGACATGATGCCGGAGCGCGCACACCTCCGTCGCCGCATCGGCTTCCTTCCCACCAACCCCAGCTTCCCCCGCAACCTCACGCCCATCTCCTACCTCGAGTTCGTCGGCTCCATCACCGGCATGCCGAACGACCGCACGAAGATCCGCCTCGCCACCCTGCTCCAGGCCGTCGACCTCACCAGCGTCGCCTCCCAGCGCATCGAAAGCCTGTCCACCGGCATGATCACGCGCCTCGGCATCGCCGCCGCACTCATGAACGACCCCGAGCTGCTCATCCTCGACGAGCCCACCTCCGGCCTCGACCCCTCCGGGCGCAAGCAGACCATCGAGCTCATCCGCGAGCTCTCCGGCCGCGACCGCACGATCATCATCGCCACGCACATCCTCGGCGACGTCGAGCGCGTCTGCACCGACGTCGGCATCATCTCCCAGGGCCGCCTCATCTACTCCGGCCCCATGTCGGAGATGCGCCGCCTCGCCCGCCACGGCACCATCGCCGTCGAGATTGAAGGCAACACGAGCGCCTTCGAGCAGCAGATCCCGCTCCTCGACGAGCCCGGCCAGGTCAAGTGGGAACGCCTCGGCGCGGAGTTCCGCATCAACTTCCTCGGCGACGCCCCGCTCCCCGTCTACATGCACCGCGTGCTGGACTTGGTCGACCGCACCGGCGTCGACCTGCTCCACCTAAACACGGGCTCCGACGAGATCGAAGAGGCGTTCCTGCGCCGCCTCGAGGACGACCGGACGCGCGGCTTCCTGCGCGCCTCCAACTGGGTCGCCACCCTCAAGCTCTCGGGCGTCGACCGCCTCGTCGCTCCCGACCCGCCGGCCGCCCGCACGCCGAACGTGAACGACAACGGCGCCGCGCGCCCGGCCGCGAACGGCGCGGGCGCCAACGGCGCCGGCAGCGACGTCG
>VGPB01000165.1 GCA_016875695.1 Chloroflexota bacterium
CAGGAACGCGGCCGCAGCCGCCAGCAGCTCGCCGTCGCCCTCCGGCGCGGCCAGCCCGAACAGCTCGGCGCCGCACTGCCACTGCTCGCGCGCGCCTTCCGCCACGAAGCGGAAGACGGGCTGCACGTAGCACAGGCGCGCCGGCTCCGTGGACTGCCAGCGCTGCTCGTACCAGCGCGCGGCGGGCACCGTGGCGTCGGGGCGCAGCACCACCCGTTCGCCGCTCCAGCCGTCCCAGTCGAGGAACGAGTACACGCGGTCCAGCAGCTGCGGCGACAGCGCCCCGGTCGCGGTGTACAGGTGCAGGGGCTCGACGGTCGGCGTGCGGATCTCGGCGTAGCCGCGCGCTTCGAGCGCCTCGAGGAAGCAACGCTCGACGCGGCGGAAGGCGCGCATCTCGGCGGGTCCCAAGTCGCTCATGCCGCGGCTGCGCCAGCCGTCGTCGTCCTGCGCCGGTGAGGTCGAGGGCTCGGTCACGGGTCTACCTTCTCCGCCCGCCGAAGCAGGCACAAGCCGCACAGCCGCGAGCGCGTGCCGTCGCGGCGTTGCGTACGTGCCGTGCTATACGAGCTAGCGGCGCGACTGGCTCCGCAGCGACGGGCGAGCAGGGGTATGGCGCGCATGCCCGGGGTGGGCGGCCGGGAGTGGCGGAGCCTCGAGGAGGGAGCAGCGTGTCACGCAAGGAGCCTAGGGCGCGGCCGGAAGGGCGGTCAAGCGCACTAGGCGCGCGCCGACGTAGGATACGGCTGGCGGCCACGATCGGCCGCGGAGGGAGCCGCGTGCGCCGCCTCTGTGGCCTGTTGCTGCTCGCCGGCGCGCTGGTCGCGCTGCTGGCGCTCGTGCGGCGGTCTCGCCGCGCGACGAGCGGGCTTGCGCGCGTGCTGCCACCGGACGTCGAGGCGGCGATCGCGGGCGAGCGGCCCGCGCTCGCCCAGCAGCGCGGCAGATACCACCCCGCGCGGCTCATCGCGAGCGACGGGCGCCTGGTGCACGCCGCGCCCGCCTCCGCCGTCGAGCCGGCGCCCCTCGTCCTGTACTCGAGCTGGCACGAGCCGCTAGCCAGCGAGCGCGACCTCGGCTCGGACGGGGATGTGCATCCGTCCCTCGTGGCGGCCGAGGCGTACGCGCGCGCCCTCGTCGCGGCGTGCGGTGCCGGCGATGGTGCCGGGGCGGCGGCGCGTGAGCTCTGGCGCGGTTGGGAGCACGTCGACGGCCGTACCATCGGCGCGATCGAGCTGGTGCTCGACGAGCCCGCCGCGGAGATGCGTTAGCGCACCGAGACGTCGCCCGCGGCGTAGCCCCGGAGCACGCCGTCAGCGCCCCGCAGCAGCAGCTCGCCGCTTGGCGACACGTCTACCGCCTCGCCCTCGACGGCCGCGCCGTCCGGCGCGACGAGCCGCACGCGGCGTCCGAGCGTGTCGAGCCGCGCGCGCCACGCGGCGACGAACGCGGCCGGGTCGCCCGCGAGCACGTCGGTCCAGCGCTCCAGCGCGGCGGAGAGCGCGGCCAGCACAGCCTCGGCGTCGGGCGCCACGCCCGTGAGCTGCTCGAGATTCGCAGCGAGCGCAGCCACCTCCGGCGGCAGCGCGCCGGGTCGCAGGTTCACGCCGATGCCCAGCAGCATGTCAAGCGAACCGGCCACGCGCACCGCCGGCAGCGACTCTGCCAGCACGCCGGCGAGCTTACGGCTGTCCGCGAGCACGTCGTTGGGCCATTTCAGCGCCGTCTCCACGCCGGCGACCACGCGCACGGCGTCGGCGGCCGCGAGCGCGCCCGCGGTCGAGTGCAGCGGCGCGCGCACCGGGTCGGCCGTGCGCAGGTGGTAGGTCACGTAGAGCCCCGCGCCTGGCCCCGACACCCAGGCGCGGCCCAGGCGGCCGCGCCCGGCGGTCTGCGCGCCCGCAACGTACGCGGTGCCGGGCTCGCCGCCGGAGGCGGCGCCACGCCGCGCGTCGTCCATCGTCGAGGCGGTCGTCTCGCGGTACTCGACGCGCGCGCCGACGTGACGGGCAGAGCGCAGCGCCTCGTAGCGCGCGAGCTCAAACGGCATGCAGAGCACTCCCCGGCGGCGCCTGGGTCGGAACGATACGGTGGGACGTAAGACGCCCCGGCGGGTGCCGGGGCGTCTGTAGTGTGAAGTCACACAGCCACGGGCCTAGCCCGAACTGGCCTCCGAATCGATGCCGTGGACCAGGCCCATGCGCTTATGACTGTCGTCGAACATTGGCATCACCTCCCTTCTCGCAGTCGAGAGTAGGGCGCGTGCCGGCGATCGTCAATGCGCATGTGCACCTGTGCCCGACGTGACGGCGCCGACGGCGGCGGCCAGCGCGCCGACGATCGTGTCCACCTCCGCCTCGCTCACCACAAGCGGCGGCGCGAGCACGATCTGGTCGCCGACGAAGCGCGTGATGACGCCGCCCTTCTCGCGCAGGTGGCGCGCGACCTCGCGCCCGACGAACTGCGCGGGATCGTACGTGGTGCCGCGCTCGGCGTCGGCGACGAGCGACAGCCCGGCGATCAGCCCAAGCTGGCGGATGTTCGCGACGTGGGGGTGGCCGCCGAGCGCCGCGCGCAGGCCCGCGCCGAGGCGGTCGCCCATCGCCTGCGCACGCTCGACGAGGCGCTCCTCCTCGAGGATGCGCAGGTTGCGCAAGCCGACGGCCGCGGCGGTGGGATGCGCGCTGTTCGTGTACGCGTGCATGAAGCGCGCGTCCGGGGGCAGTTGCTGCAGCACGTCCATGATCGGCGTGCTGACGATGAACGCGCCCATCGGCACGTAGCCCGACGTGATTGCCTTCGCGATCGTGAGGATGTCCGGCTGCACGCTCCAGCGTTCGAGCGCGAACCAGCGCCCGGTGCGCCCGAAGCCCGTGATCACCTCGTCCGCGATCAGCAGCACCTCGTAGCGGTCGCAGATCTCGCGCACCTGCGAGAAGTACGTGTCGGACGGCGTCCACACGCCGCCTGCGCCCTTCACCGGCTCGCAGATCACGGCGGCGACGGACTCGGCGCCTTCGCGCTCGATCGCCGCCTCGATCCAATGCGCGCACTCGCCGTCTGCGTTCGGTGCGCACGCGCACTCGAGGTTCTCGGGACGGCGCGTGTGCACGATCTCGGAAAGCAGCGGGCCGAAGTGCTGCCAGAAGACCGGCAGCCCCGTCATCGCCGTCGTCGCGAGCGTGCCGCCGTGGTATGAGCGCTCGCGCGCGATCAGCTTCACCTTCTGCGGCCGGCCCTGGAGGTTCCAGTAGAACCGCGCGACCTTGTACGCGCCCTCGTTCGACTCCGAACCCGAGTTCGTGAAGAAGACGCCGGCCATGTTGCCGTACGCGAGCGCGGCGACCTTCGCGGCGAGCTCGATCGCCGGCACGTTCGAGAAGCCGTTGTAACCGTTGGCGAAGGCAAGCATGCGCATCTGCGCGGCAGCGGCCTCGGCGAGCTCGCCGCGGCCGTGGCCCACCGCAACGTTCCACAGCGAAGACAGCGCGTCGATATAGCGGTGGCCGCGCACATCGGTCAGCCACACGCCCTCGCCGCTCGCGAAGATCACGGGGGCCTCGTGCTCGGGTGCGTAGTACTGCGGGTGCAGCAGGTGCGCGCGGTCGTCGCGCACGAGCGCGGCGACCGCTAGTTCGTCGAGGTTCACTATCGTGCACTCCTATCGTGCGGCGGCTACTGGTGCGCGGGTGCCGGCGCGCCGAAGCGCGCCGCGATCGCCTCGCGTGCGGCGGCGCGATCGTCCCACGGCTCGGCGTGGTCTGCCCACTCGATGCTCGTCTCGTGGCCCTTGCCGGCGATCAGCACCAGGTCGCCCGGTGCGGCCAGCGCCAGCGCGCGCGCGATCGCAGCACCGCGCGGGCGCACGCGCTCGTAGCCGGCGCCGGCGCGCGTCCCGGTCGCCTCCATTGCCGCGGCGATCGCGTCGACTATCGCCTCGGGCGGCTCCGAGCGCGGGTCCTCGTCGGTGAGCACGGCGAGGTCCGCGAGCTGCGCCGCGACGCGGCCCATGCCCTCGCGCCGCGCGGGCGCGCGCTCGCCCGCGCAGCCGAAGACGACAATCAGCCGCCCGGGCACGAGCGGCCGCAGCATGCCGAGCACCTGCGCGAGCGCGTCCGGCGTGTGCGCGTA
>VGPB01000166.1 GCA_016875695.1 Chloroflexota bacterium
CGTCGCGCGCCCCCACCCTCGAGTCCTCCAGCAGCGCGATCAGCTCCAGCAGCGCCGTGCTCGCCTCGGGCAGCGTCGCCGCCTCATCCGCCGCCGGCGTCGCGACCACCGGCGCGCCCGTGTTCGCCGTCGGCGACTCTGTCATGCTCGGCGCCGCGCAGGCGCTCGCGCGCGCCTTCGGCGCCATCGACCTCGATGCGGCGGCCGGGCGCGACGCCCGCTCCGTCCTCGCGATCGCGCGGCAGCGCCGCGAGGCGGGCACGTTGCCGCCGCTCGTCATCGTGCACACCGGCGACAACGGGCTGCTCACCCGCGCCCAGCTCGACGAGTTGCTGCAGTCGACAGCGGGGACGTCGCTCGTGCTGCTCGTGAACGTGCGCGTGCCGCAGCCGTGGGAGCGCCCGAACAACGCGCTGCTCGCCGACGCGCTGCTGCGCCACGGCCACGCGCGGCTCGTCGACTGGCACGGCGCGAGCGCCGACCAGGCGGACTGGTTCTGGTCGGACGGCATGCACCTGCGCCCCGCCGGCGCCGATGCCTTCGCCGCGCTCCTCCGCTCCGCGGCCGGCCTACCGCTGCCGTAGCACGCTCGCCGCGCGAGCGAATCAGGCCACGGCGTTCGCCGCGCGCAGCGCCCCGATCTCCGCGTCGATGAAGCCGTGCTCGCGCAGCACCTCGTCCGTGTGCGCGCCCAGCACCGGCGAGCTGGACTGCGTCCCCGTCGGCGTGCGCGACATCTCGATCACCGCCCCGGGCATGCGCTCCGGCCCCGTCAGCGGGTGATCGAGCTCCAGCATGTAGCCCATCGCCTGCACCTGCGGGTCGTCCGCCATCTCCTCCGGCAGGTTGACCTTGGACACCGGCGCGCCCTCGCGATCGAACAGCGGCACCCACTCGTCCATCGTCTTCGTCAGCATCGTGGCGCGGATGCGCTCGAACATGCGCTCCACCACCGCCTCGTTCGCCGGGTCGAGCGCGTTGAAGTCGGGGTCGCGCGTGGGGTCGTCCTCCACGCCCAGCACGCGGCGCATCTGGTCGCGGTTCGCCGGCGTGAGCGCGCCGAGGATGATCGCGCCGTCCTTCACGTTGTAGCCGCCGTAGTACAGCGCGAACGCGCGCCCCATCAGCTTGAACAGGTCGCCCTTGATGTCCAGCTGCTCCGCGTACGAAGCGCCGCGCGCGCGCGCCGCGCGCACCCGCTCCATCATCGGGTCCAGCATCAGCACGTCGAACACCGGCAGCTTGCCGACGCCTGAGCCCTGCATCGCGAGCGCCGCCTGCAGCAGCGACGACGCCAGGTACTGCCCCTCGCCCGTGCGCGCGCGGTGGTACAGCGCCGCGCAGATGCCCATCGCCGCGCCCAGCCCCGCCATGTAGTCGCCCGGCGCCGTCGCCGTGATCAGCTTCGGCGCACCGAATTCATCGACCTTCCCGTCGCCCGCCATGAGCCCGGAATACGCCTGCGCGACGATGTCCGAGCCCGACCGTTGCGCGCTCGGTCCGCGCGCGCCGTAGCCCGTGTTCTCCAGGTAGATGAGGTCCGGCCGCCGCTGGCGCAGCGTCTCGTAGTCGATGTGCAGCCGCTCCGCGACGCCCGAGCGTGAGTTGATGAGAAACACGTCGAAGCCCGCGATCATGCGCTGCACAGCTGCCTGCGCCTCCGGCCGCTGCAGGTCCATCACCAGGCTGCGCTTGCCGCGGTTCAGCGAGTGGTACGCCTTGCTCTCCCCCGGCATGAACGCGCCCATCACGCGCATCCCCTCGCCGCCGGGCGGTTCGACTTTCACTACGTCCGCGCCGAGGTCCGCGAGGTTCTGCCCGCAGAACGGGCCGGCGACGATCTGCGACACCTCGAACACCTTGATTCCCGCGAGCGGTCCCGGCATCGTCACTCCTCCTCGTCACCGCCAACGCATCACGCGCACGATAGCGAACCTCTGTGCCGCGCGCGCGGCGCTCGCCACGACTCACGCGGGCGCGTTGCGTGCGCGGCGGCTATCCTCGCTGCGTCGCGGGCGGCAGGCCCCGAAAAGAGCGCCGTGTCGTACTCCATACGCTGGCTCGTCGCGCTGGGCGTGCTAGTCGCGGCGTTGCTCGTCGGCTCCACGCTTGTGGCGTTGCTCGCCGCCGACGAACAAACGTTCGCCGAGGGCACGTCAGAGCGCGCCGTGCAGGACTACCTGCGCGCCGCCGCCGACGGCAATGCGACCGTCGCCTACGCGCTGCTCACGCCGCAGGCGCAGCAGCGCTGCCCCGAGCTGCGCAACGTGATCGCGCGCGACGACCTCGATCTGCGCGCCACGCTCGAGCGCACCGAGCTCCGCGACGCCGCCGCGACCGTGCGCGTGCGCCTCGCGGAGCGCTACGGTGCCCCGCCCTTCGGCGGCGGCGAGTCGTCGCAGGCCGTCATCTTCGAGCTCGTGCAACTGGAGGGCGCCTGGCGCATCGCGGACGCCGGCTGGCCCTACTACTGCGGCGTGCGAGGCTTGTTCGAGCCGGCCACCCCCGAGCCGGCGCGTACGCCGTCTCCGACGCCGAGGCCCTGAGGCTACGTGTTCTTCATCGTCTTCACGCTCACCCCCTTCGTCGCCGCGGGCGCGCTCGTCGCGCTGCTCGCCGCTAACAGCCGGGAGCTGGCGGCGCCCGGTGACGGCGTGAGGGTGCGTCGGCTCTTCGTCTACATCCTCGCGTTCGTCGCGTACCTGTTCGCCACCGTCGGCGTTGCGCTGCTGCTCGGCGGTGCGCTCGAGGCCGCCACCGGCGGTGCCGCGATCGCCGGACGCGACACCGAGCTCGCCGCCGCGCTCGCGTCCACGGTCGTGGGCCTACCGACATGGCTGCTGCTCACGGTCGCCGCGCAGCGCGGCGGGCGCGCGCGCGCGCCCGACCGCCGTTCGATCGCGCGCCGCTTGTATCTGGACGGCGCGCGCGTGGTCGCGCTCACCGGCATCGCGATCAACGCCGTCGAGGCGCTCGGCGCGCTCGTCGCGCGCGGCGACGCCGAGCCCGGCAACTGGGGCTGGCTCGTCGCGTGGAGTCTCGGCTGGGCGCTGCATGAGCGCGCCGTCGCCGCCGAGCCGCCGCCCACCGCGGCCACGCGCCTGCTCGACCGCATCGCCCAGTTCTGGGGCGCCTTCATTGGTCTGTACGCGCTGGTCGTCGGCGCGATTGTCGCCGCCACCGCGCTGCTCCTCGCCGCGTACGACGGCGCCTGGCGCGAGCTGCTGGTGGCCGGCCCGTGGGCCGCCGACGCGCGTCGCGCGCTCGTCGGCGCGCTCGTCGGCGCGCTCATCTGGTGGTGGTACTGGCTGCGCGCGCGCGATGAGCGCACCGCGCCTACCACGCTGACGCACGTGCACCTGTTCATCGGCGGCGTGCTGCCCGGCGTCGCGCTCGTCGCGATCCCCGCCGCGCGCGCCGTGTACGCCGTGCTGCAGTGGCTCATCGGTGAGCCCGGCGACGAGCGCGCCGTCGATCACTTCGCCTTGCTCCCCGGTGTCGTCGCGATGCTGCTCGTCGGCGCGTGGACCTGGACGTACCACCGCGCGGTGCTGCGCGGCGCGCCGGCCGCCGCAGCCGCCACCACGCGCAGCGAGCCGGAACGCATCTACCGCTACGTTGTTAGCGCCGCCGGCCTGCTTGCGCTCGCCGGCGGGTTGCTCGCCGCGTTCGCGCTCGCCATCGACCTCGCCGCGCAGGGCTCACCCGAGCTCGCGCGCCGCGGGGGCTGGTGGCGCAACCACCTATCGTTCGCGCTGACGGCGCTGCTCGTCGGCGTGCCGCTGTGGGCGCGCTACTGGACCGACGTGCAGCGCGCGACGGCGCGCGCGCCCGCCGAGCGCGCCGCACCGTCGCGCCGCATCTACCTGTTCGCCATCTTCGGCGCCGCCGTGCTCGGCACGCTCATCAACCTCACGGTCATCCTGTACCGGCTGTTCGAGGCGCTGCTCGATACCGCGACCGTGCAGCGCGCCATCTTCGACAGCCGCTGGAGCATCGCGCTCGTGATCACCGCCGGCGCCATCGCGCTCTACCACTGGCTCGTGCTGCGCGAGGACCAGCCCGAGACACGCGCCCCCGCCGCCCCCGCCCCCGCCACCCCCGCCGCCCCCGCGCTGC
>VGPB01000167.1 GCA_016875695.1 Chloroflexota bacterium
CGGGCGGGGCGGGCGGAGGCTCCGCCGCCTCAGGCGTTGGCGCGGGCAGCGGGGATGTCTCGGCCGCAGGGGCCGGCGTCGGCGGCGCGGGGGCCGCCGCGGGTGCCTCGGCCGCTTCGAGCGTGAGCAGGAGCTGGGCGGGACGGATCGTGTCGCCGGGGCTCACGTGGATCTGCGCGATGCGCCCCGCGACGGTGGAGGGCACGTCGATGCTCGCCTTCTCGGTCTCGATGGTGAGCACGGGCTGGTCTGCGGCGATCGTGTCGCCCGCGGCGACGAGCAGCTGCACGACGTCGGCTTCGGTAACGCCTTCGCCGAGGTCGGGGAGCGTGAACTCGATCGCCATCGGCGCCTCCGTCGTCGAGCGGGCTACGTGCGCGCGGGGTCCGGCTTCGCGGGGTCGATGCCGAGCGTCGCCATCGCGCGCTGCACGTCGGCGTGGTCCAGCGCGCCGGTCTGCGCGAGCCCGCGCAGCGCCGCGAGTGCGATGTAGCGCGCGTCGACCTCGAAGAAGTTGCGCAGCTCGGCGCGCGTGCCGCTGCGCCCGAAGCCGTCCGTGCCGAGCGCCAGGAACGGCCCGGGGATCCACTTGGCCAGGCCGTCTGGGAGCGCTTTCACATAGTCGGTTGCGGCGACGACGACGCCGGGCCGTTCGCCGAGGCAGCGCACCACGTACGGGACCTGTGCCTCCTCGGTGGGGTGCAGCAGGTTCCAGCGCTCGGCGCTCAGCGCGTCGCGGCGCAGCTCCGTGTAGCTGGTCACGGACCACACGTCGGCGGCGACGCCGAAGCGCTCCGCGAGCAGCTGTTGCGCGGCGAGCGCCTCGTTCACGATCGCGCCCGAGCCGAGCAGCTGCACCCGCGGGCGGTCGGCGGGGCCGTCGGCCTCCTTCAGCCGGTACATGCCGCGCACGATGCCGCGCCGCACGTCGTCGCCCGCAGGCTCGGGCGGGTGGTGGTACGGCTCGTTGCCGATGGTGAGGTAGTAATAGGCATCCTCGTTGCGCACGTACATGCGGTCGATGCCGTCACGCACGATCTCCGCGATCTCGTACGCGTAGGCCGGGTCGTAGGCGACAAGCGTGGGGATTGCCGAGGCAAGCAGGTGGCTGTGGCCGTCCTGGTGCTGCAACCCCTCGCCGGGCAGCGACGTGCGCCCCGACGTGGCACCGACGAGGAAGCCGCGGCAACGCGCGTCGGCGGCGGCCCAGGCAAGATCGCCGATGCGCTGCAGTCCGAACATCGAATAGAAGATGAAGAAGGGCAACGTCGCCGGCCCATACGCGACGTGCGACGTGCCGGCGGCGAAGAACGAGGAGAACGCGCCGGCCTCGGTGATGCCTTCCTCGAGGATCTGGCCGTCCTTCTGCTCGTTGTAGAAGAGCAGGTTGGCGGCGTCGACGGGCGTGTACAGCTGGCCGGTCGACGCGTAGATGCCGAACTCGCGGAACATCGAGTCCATGCCAAACGTGCGTGCCTCGTCGGGCACGATCGGCACCACGCGCGGGCCGAGCTCCGGCTCGCGCATTAGCTTGGTGAGCAGCCGCACGAACACCATCGTGGTCGAGGCCTCGCGGCCGTTGGAGCCTTCGCGGAATTCGTTGAAGAGCGTGTCTGGGGGCGGCACGAGGTCGCTCGGGCGCGCGCGCCGGCTCGGCATCGGCCCGCCGAGCGCGCGCCGGCGCTCGCGCATGTAGGTCACCTCGGCGCTCTGCTCGGCGGGGCGGTACAGCGGTGCGCCGACGACCTCCTGGTCGGAGAGCGGGATCGCGAGGCGGTCGCGGAACGCGAGCAGCTCGCGCTCGTTGAGCGCCTTCTGCTGGTGCGTGATATTGCGGCCCTCGCCCGCCTCGCCGAGGCCGTAGCCCTTGATGGTGCGGGCGAGCACAACCGTGGGAGCGCCCTGCGCGCGCGTCGCGGCGTGGAACGCGGCGTATACTTTCTCCGGGTCGTGCCCGCCGAGGCGCATGCGCCACAGCTGGTTGTCCGAGAGGTGGGCGACCATGCGCTGGAGCCGCGGGTCGACGCCCCAGAAGTGCTCGCGGATGTATGCGCCGCCGGCGACCGAGTACTTCTGGTATTCGCCGTCGACGGTCTCGCTCATGCGCCGCGCGAGGCGCCCGTCGTGGTCCTGCGCGAGGAGCGCGTCCCACTCGCTGCCCCACAGCGCCTTGACCACGTTCCAGCCGACGCCGCGGAACACGGCCTCGAGCTCCTGCACGATCTGCCCGTTGCCGCGCACGGGCCCGTCCAGCCGCTGCAGGTTGCAGTTGATGACGAAGATGAGGTTGTCGAGCCGCTCGCGTGCGGCGAGCGAGATCGCGCCGAGCGACTCCGGCTCGTCGGTCTCGCCGTCGCCGAGGAACGCCCAGATCTTGCGGTCGGTGCGTGGGATGATGCCGCGATTCTCGAGGTAGCGCATGAAGCGCGCCTGGTAGATCGCCAGGATCGGGCTCAGGCCCATCGAGACGGTGGGGTACTGCCAGAAGTCGGGCATTAGCCACGGGTGCGGGTACGATGACAGCCCGCCGGTCTCGGCGAACTCGCGCCGGAAGTCGTGCAGCTGCTGCGGGGTGAGCCGGTACTCGACGTAGGCGCGCGAGTAGATGCCGGGCGAGGCGTGGCCCTGGAAGTAGACGATGTCCGCGCCGTTGGGGTGGTCCGGCCCGCGCAGGAAGTGGTTGAACGCGACCTCGTAGAGCATGGCCGCAGAGGCGTAGGTCGAGATATGGCCACCGATGCCGTGCTCCTTCTGGTTCGCCTCCACCACCATGGCCATGGCGTTCCAGCGAATGATGTTGAGCAGCCGGTGCTCGAGGTCGCGGTCGCCCGGGAAGGGTGGCTGACGCTCGGCCGGGATGGTGTTGACGTAGGGCGTCGTGGAAGTGACCGGTAGCCCGGCGCCGAAGCGCTGCGCCTCGATCTGCAGCACGCGCAGCAGCGCGCTCACGCGCGCGGTACCGGCGCGGCGCTGCACGTCGCGCAGGGAGTCCACCCAGTCGCGGGTCTCGAGCTCGTCGGCGGGCAAGGGCTGGGGCAGAGCTTCCGTGCTCGTCATGGCATCTCGCTTCGGTGCGCTCCTCCCATGGTAGGGGCCGCGGGCGCGAGTGGTAGCGCTGTCCCGTAGGTGCGCGCCCTGATCTCGTGCGCACCCACAGGACGTAACGAGAAACGACCGGGGGCGGCTAGCCGGTGGGGACGGCCTCGGCCGACTTGATCGCTTCGAGGATGGCGGCGCGCAGCGCGGGGTCGAGGCCGTCGCTGCGGCAGCCCGGGCAGGTGGGCTCGGCCGGCGCGCCCATGTCGAACAGGCGCACGACGCGCGGCGTGTCGGACAGCAGCAAGCCGCACGCGGTGCGCACGAGCTGCGCGAAGTACACGCGCGGCTCCAGCTCCTGCGCGCCGACGAGCAACACCCAGTGCCAGTCGTCGGCGAGGTCGTCCATCGCCTTCGCGACGATGCGCACGTCGGCCATCGCTGCCTCCCGCTCGCGCAGGGTAGTGCCGTGACGGAGTACAGTCCGCTGACGCGAGGTTGACGCTTCGGGGAAACGCGCAGCCGCCGCGCCGCGGAGCGCCGATGCAACACGCCGGGGGTCGCGCGTCCGCGCGCATGCGCTTGCACCAGCTCGCGATCGTCGCTCTTGCAGCGCTGCTCGAGTGGGCGCTCGTCGGGGGTACGCGCAGCGTCGTCGGCGCCGAGCCGCCACTCGCGATCACCTTTGGCACGCAGGCGCCGCTGCCACTGGGGGTGGCTTCCGGCGGTCGGCTCGACGGTCCGCTGCGCGAGTTCGCGAGTGCCCCAACACGGCTCGGCCCGGCCGCGCGCGACGCGGACCTAGCGGCAGCCGTTCCGGCTGCGCGCGCGGCGGTGTCGGGGCGCGCGCTGCGTCTTGACCGCGACAGCGTGCAGGTGGAAGTCGAGTGGGCGGGCGCAGTACCGCCGCACGTCGCGCTCGCCGCCTTCGGCGCGCGCATCGAACACGAGGATCGCGCGGCGCGCGTCGTGCAGGCGCGCGTGCCGGCGGCCGCGCTGGAGTCGCTCGCCGCTGCGGGAGGCGTGCGGCACGTGCGCCTGCCGCGCGACACGCACGTGC
>VGPB01000168.1 GCA_016875695.1 Chloroflexota bacterium
CCTCCCTCAGCTTGCCAATGATCTCCTCGGCTCCGAACCACTTCCTCCTGCTCAATGCCGTCCCCTCCCTCGCGACCAGCAAAAGTCTTCACCTCCTCCGCTGGTCTCGTTTCAGGGGGTCAGGTCACGGACCCGTCGGTGGCGCGCACGGCCCCGGGACGCTCGCTGCCACTGCCCTCATGCGCAACCGGAAGCTAATCGCGGCGGTTGACTCGAAGCTCAACGGTAGCGACGAGTTCCAGGTTGTGATCCGGGTCAGAGGATTGTCACCGTCGTTCGAGCCTCGGGAGTCTGACCTCGCACTTGAGGCGGTGCAGTGCTTGAGCCTCACTGAGCATGAGTACGGCTCAGCCCGAACTCTCGCCATTGACCTACTGAACCAAACGTTCCCGAGGTAGCGAGTCTGGCGTCGTGGCGCGCATCATGCGCGCGCTACCTCACGCTACGATAGGTTCGCGATGATCGCGAGCATCAGGATCGCGACGATGTTGATGATCTTGATCATCGGGTTCACCGCCGGGCCCGCGGTGTCCTTGTAGGGGTCGCCGACGGTGTCGCCGGTGACCGCCGCCTTGTGCGCCTCCGAGCCCTTGCCGCCGTGCTCGCCGCTCTCGATCAGCTTCTTCGCGTTGTCCCAGGCGGCGCCGCCCGAGGTCATCGAGAGCGCCACGAACAGGCCGGTCACGATCGAGCCGAGCAGCATCGCGCCGAGCGCGGCGAACGCGGCGGCCTGGTCCTCGACAATGCGCACGATGACATAGAGCGCGATGGGCGCGAGGATCGGCAGCAGCGACGGGATGATCATCTCGCGGATGGCGGCGCGGGTCAGCATGTCGACGGCCCGGCTGTAATCGGGGCGCTGCGTGCCGGCCATGATCCCGGGCATCTCAGCGAACTGGCGGCGCACCTCGATCACCACCGCGCCACCGGCGCGGCCGACCGCCATCATGCCCATCGCGCCGAAGAGGTATGGCAGCAGCCCGCCGATGAAGAGGCCGATCACGACATAGGGGTCCTGCAGCACGAAGAACACGGTGAGGTCCGGGAAGTAATGGTCGAGGTCCTGGGTGAACGCAGCGAACAGCACCAGCGCGGCAAGGCCCGCCGAGCCGATGGCGTAGCCCTTGGTGACCGCCTTCGTGGTGTTGCCGACGGCGTCCAGTGCGTCGGTGATCTCGCGCACCTCGGGCGGCAGGTCGGCCATTTCGGCGATGCCACCGGCGTTGTCGGTGACCGGGCCGTAGGCGTCGAGGGCCACGACCATGCCGGCGAGCGCGAGCATCGTGGTCGCCGCGATCGAGATGCCGAAGAGGCCGGCGTTCAGGTACGCGATGATGATGCCGGCGGCGATCACGATCACCGGGAGCGCCGTCGCCTCCATCGAGACCGCGAGGCCCTGGATCACGTTCGTGCCGTGGCCCGTGGTGGAGGCCTCCGCGACGCTGCGCACGGGGCGGTAGCGCGTGGCCGTGTAGTACTCGGTGATCCAGACGATCAGGCCGGTGATGGCGAGGCCGACCAGTGCGCACACGTACAGGTTCCAGCCGTGGTACACCCCGTCGCCGCGCTCGAACTCCTCGCCGAAGCCGAACATCAGCTGGATGACGACGGCGACCAGCGCGGCCGAGATGACGCCCGTGACGGCGAGACCCTGGTAGAGCGCGGCCATGATCGCCTGGCTGCCGCCCAGCCGCACGAAGAAGCTGCCCACCACCGAGGCGCTAATGCACACGCCGCCGATCACCAGCGGCAGCAGCAACATCTCCTCCTGGAAGTCGCCGCCGAAGAACGCGGCTGCGAGCAGCATCGTGCCGACCAGCGTCACCGCGTACGTTTCGAACAGGTCCGCCGCCATGCCGGCGCAGTCGCCGACGTTGTCGCCGACGTTGTCGGCGATCACCGCGGGGTTGCGCGGGTCGTCCTCCGGAATGCCAGCCTCGACCTTGCCCACGAGGTCGGCGCCGACGTCGGCGCCCTTGGTGAAGATGCCGCCGCCGAGGCGCGCGAAGATGGAGATCAGCGACGCGCCGAAGCCGAGGCCGACCAGCCCCTCGATGATCTCCTGCATCTCCGTCGCGGGGTCGTACCAGACGCCCCGCAGCAGGATGTAGTAGAGCGTGACGCCCAGCAGCCCCAGCCCCACCACCAGCAGCCCGGTGATGGCGCCAGCGCGGAACGCTAGGCGGAGCGCGGCGTCCATGCCGGAGCGAGCGGCCTCGGCGGTGCGCACGTTCGCGCGCACCGAGACGTTCATGCCGACGTAGCCCGCGACGCCGGAGAGCACCGCGCCGATAACGAACCCGACGCCGACGTGGATCCCCAGCAGCACGGCGAGCGCGAGCGCGATAGCGACGCCGACGATCGCGATGGTGCGGTACTGGCGGTTGAGATACGCCTGCGCGCCCTCGCGGATGGCGCCCGCGATCTCCTGCATCCTCACCGTGCCAGCGCTCGCGGCCAGCACCATGCGGCTTGCGTAGAGCCCGTACGCGAGCGCGACCGCGCCCATCGCGACGACGAGTACATACGTTCCGGTCATCGAGCTTCGTCCCCCATGACCGCGACCGGCCGCCACCGTCGCGTGGGCCGACACTGCCAGATGCTGGTCGCACACGCAACCAACGCGCGCGCGCAGAAGCAACAGACGATGCGCGAGCGGTGGCGGCTGTGCGCAGGCTCAACCCGCGCCGGCGGTTGTCCGCCGCTCCCGGGGCTCGAGGCTAGCCACAGCGCACGAGCAGCGCAGTGCCGGCGGGCAGCTGGCCGCCCGGGAAGAGCGCGCGCCAAGGCGCGTTGACCACCTCGACGGCGGCGGACTCGATGTACAGGACGAAGCCGCCGCGCGCCGCCACCCACAGCGTGGCCGGGTGCGCGCAGCGCAGCGCAGCAAGCAGCTGCTCGGCGGTGGCCTCGCCGGCGACCACGGCGCCGAGCCCGCTCGCGGGCGCCTCGCCGCTGAGCAGCGCGCGAGGCGCCGGCGCGGGTGCGGCGTTCGGCGTGGCGGCGGGCGCCGCCGGCGGAGACGGCGGAGACGGCGGAGACGGCGGAGACGGCGGAGACGGCATGGCCATACGGGTCGCGCGCGGTCACCTGCAGCTCGACAGGCGCGCCCGCAGGCGGCAGCACGACGCGCGCGCGTCCGCCAGCGGCGCTGAATGACACCGGCGGGCCGGCCACCTGCAGCCACTCGAAGTGCAGTAGAGCGCCCTCGGGGTCGGTCGCGTCGGCGACGACGGTCACCTCCGCGCCGCCCTCGGCCGGCGCCACGAGGAGCTGCACCGTGGGCGCGCGATCGACGCCGTAAATCGACTGCAGCGCCGCGCGCTCGGCCGCCGAGGGCGCCGCCTTGCAGCTGGCCGCGGTCTGCACGCTAAAGCTAGGATACATGACGTCCGCTCGGTCGTCGCTGTAGCCGAAGCCGAGCGCGCGGCGCAGTTCGTGGATGGCGGTGGCCAGCAGGCAGGCCAGGCTCGCTGGGAAGCCGTCGTCGAAGACGACCTCGGCTTCCTCGATGCGGCGGAGCGTGGGCTGCTGGGCCGGCTGCCACGAAAGCTGCGAGCTGGTGACGGCCGCGGTGTTGCCGCGCACGAAATCGCGCGCGTCGTCGAACGCGATCTCGTTGCGGCCGTTGCGTGGTGACCTGCCCCCGCGTTTCATACCACCTGATGAGTGAGTCCGGCGGCGATCTCCAGCCAGTTCGGTTCAATGGCCTCGAGTGCTGATGGCCGGTACCCGAGCGAGCTGTGCGGGAACGCCGAGCAGGCTCCGACGGTGTAGAGCCCCATTCCTGAGCCGCGTCAATCTCCTGGCGGATGCGAACAACACGCTCATACGACGTGCTCCTTGCGACCAGCACAGCGAAGACGTATGGTTTATTGACGTATTATTATAACTGTGATAGCTGAGGAGAGCAGGAATGGAAAAGTCCGCCGACCCCAATGCGAAGCTGCTTCAGCGCCGCTCATTCCTCCGCACTGCCACGCTTGGTGCCGGGGGGCTCGCGGCTGCTGCGCTCGTCGGGTGCGGTAGCGACGAGGAGGATGAGCCTGCCGCCAGCAGCGGCGCGCCGAAAGCTTCCCCC
>VGPB01000169.1 GCA_016875695.1 Chloroflexota bacterium
GCACCGCTACGCGCTCACCGGCGACCACTTCGACGCGCAGGAGGCGCTGCGCATCGGCGCGGTGAACGAGGTGGTGCCGCACGAGCAGCTCATGGAGCGCGCCCGCACGATGGCGCAGCGGCTCGCGCTCGTCCCGCCGGACTCCGTGCGCATGAACAAGCTGCTCACGATCAAGGGCCTGCAGGCGATGGGCCTGCGTGCGGGCCTCGAGGTCGGCGGATTCATCTCGACGACCGTGCACTCGATGACCGACGCCGCGGACGTCGAGGATCTCTACGCCACGCAGCGCCGCGACGGCCTACGCGCCTTCCTGCAGCAGCGCGACGGCCCGTTCATCCCCGAGCCGGGCGGCCCCCGCAGCAAACCGCGCGCGTGACCACCGCGGGCGCGCCGCAAGTCGCGATCCTGCGCCGCGCACCCCGCCCCGGCGACGAGCCACACGGCGCACCCGGCGACCGCCTGCGCGAGCTGCTCGACGCGCTGGCGCGAGAGGGCGTCGACGTTCGCCTCGTCGCGTTCGCCGAGGAGGCCGCGCCGGCGGTGCGCGAGCAGCTGCTCGACGCCGACGCGGCGCTCGTGTTCGTCGACCCGATCCACGTGCCCGACGGCCGTGACCGCTCGCAGCTCGACCCGCTGTTGCGCGAGGTCGCCGCGCGCGGCGTCGCGGTAAGCGCGCACCCCGACACGATCCTCAAGCTCGGGACGAAGGACGTGCTGTACACGACGCGCAGCCTCGGCTGGGGCGCCGACACGCACCGCTACACGACGGCCGAGCAGTTGCGCGCGGCCCTCCCCGTGCGCCTCGCGGCCGGGGCGCCGCGCGTGCTCAAGCGCTACCGCGGCAACGGCGGCAACGGCGTCTGGAAAGTCGAGCTGCTCTCGCCCGTGCCCGCCGGCGGCGCGCCCGCCGACGATGCCCGGGTGCGTGTGCTGCACGCGCTGCGCGGCAGCCACGAGGAAGAGCTGCCGCTCGGCGCCTTCCTCGAGCGTTGCGCGCCGTACTTCAGCGGCGGCGGGCTCGTCATCGACCAGCCGTTCCAGTCGCGCCTCGGCAAGGGCCAGCTGCGCGTGTACCTCGTGCGCGACCGCGTGGCGGGGTTCGGCCGCCAGCGCGTCGCGGCGCTGATGCCGGCCCCGCCGGGGAGCCCCCCGCCCGAGCCCGAGCCGCGGGCGTACTCCGGCCCGGAGCTCACCGACCTGCAGGCGCTGCGCGCACGCATGGAGCACGAGTGGGTGCCGGCGATGCAGAGGCTGCTCGCCATCGAGACCGCCTCCCTGCCGCTGCTGTGGGACGCCGACTTCCTGTACGGGCCGCGCACGGACAGCGGCGCGGACACCCACGTGCTGTGCGAGATCAACGTGAGCTCGGTCATCCCGTTCCCGCCCGAGGCGGCCGCGCCGCTGGCGCAGTCCACGCGCGCGTGGGCGCTCGACGCCCGGCGCACGCGAAGCGCTGCTGCTACGGCATGAACGCACCCGCGTTCACGTGCAGCGTCTGGCCCGTGATGTGGCGGCTCTCCGGCAGCGCGAAGAACGCGACCGCCGCCGCCATGTCCTCCGGCTCCAGCACCTCGCCCATCGGGTTCGCGATGCGGCCTTCGCGCGCGGCGGCCTCGATCGCCTCGCGCGTGCCGAACGCGGCGCGCGTCATCGCGGTGTCGGTGATGCCGGGAGCGACGACGTTCGCGGTCACGCCGCTCGTTGCCAACTCGCCCGCGAGCGCCTTCGTGAGCGCGATCACGCCGGCCTTCGACGCCGCGTACGCGGCGCTGCCGGGCCCCACGCGCACACCTGTGCCGGACGAGATGTTCACGACGCGGCCGTAGCCCGCCGCCGCCATCAACGGCGTGACCACCTGGCAGCACAGCATGGTCCCACGCAGGTTCACCGCCTGCACGCGCTCCCAGTCCTCTAGCCCGAGCCCCGCGACCGGCCCCCCGCGCGAGATGCCCGCGCAGTTCACGAGGATGGCTGGCGTCCCGAGCGCGGCCACCGCGCGCTCGACGGCGGCGCGCACCTGCGCGGCGTCCGACACGTCGACCGTAACCGTGACGGTGCGCACCGGCGTCTCCAGCGCGCGCACCACGCGCTCCGTCTCCGCGACGCCCGCCGCGTCGACGTCGAGCAGCGCGACTGCGGCGCCGTCACGCGCGAGCCTCTGCGCGACGGCGCGGCCGATGCCCGACGCTGCGCCCGTGACAAGCGCAACCTGGCCCGCGAACGGCTGGCTCTCCACCTCGACGCTCCCTCCGCGCTTCAGACGTGCTGGTCGACAAGGATCGGGTTCCCGTCTAAGTCCACGACGATGAAGTACGCGGGACCCGTCGTGCCCTCGTCGGCGGTCTCCTGGAAGCTGCCGCCGCGCGCGCGCAGCTCGCGCTGCAGCTCGCGCACGTCCGTGAACGCGACGAGCGGCCGCGCGTCTTGGTCCCAGCCGGGGTTGAAGGTCAGGAGGTTGCGTTCGAACATCCCCTAGAACAGGCCGATCACGTGCTCGCGCTGCCTCATGATCAGCCAGCCCTGCGCGGCGTCGCCCGCGAACGCGGCGAACCCGAGCTGCTCGTAGAAGCGCCGCGACGCCTCGAGGTCAGCGACGGCAAGGCTGACCGAGAACGCCCCCAGGTCGATGGATTCCACCCGGCGCTCCCCCTTCGGCGCAGCCGGCGGCGGCGTTCGCCACGCCTGCGGCGTGCCATCATAGGCGCGCGATACAACGCGCCGCGCCGCCCGCCATCCGCTACACGCCGGCCGCCGGCGGCGCGCGCATCGCCTACAGCACGCTCGGCGCGGGGCCGCCGCTGCTGTGCATGCCGCCGCTCCCTTCTCGCACCTCGAGCGGCTATGGGACGTGCCGCGCCAGCGCCGCTGGTACGCGGGGCTCGCGGCGGGCTTTCAGTTCACGCGGCCGGCGCTCGAGCGCCGCGCGAGCACGCGCGCAGGCACGTCGCCGCGTAGCGGCGCCAGGTACCGTCCGATCGGCTGCATGGCGATCGGTGCCGGACGCCACGAGCACGGCCGTAGTGCTAGCCGGGCGCAGCGCCGAAGCCGGAGGAATCGCGGCTGTCGCCGCTGCGCAGCGCGTCGGCGATGCGCAGAGCGTCAGCGACCGCGCGCACGTCGTGCACGCGCACGACGTGCGCGCCGCGCGCGGCGGCGAGCACGTTGAACGCGAGCGTCGCCTCCAGCAGCCCGGGGCTGTCCTGGCGGTCGCCGCGGCCAAGCAGCTCGCTCAGGAAGCCCTTGCGCGACGCCGAGACGAGCACCGGGTGCCCCGCGGCGACGAGGGCGGGTAGCGCCTGCAGCAGCCACACGTTATCCGCCGCCGACTTGCCGAAGCCGAAGCCCGGGTCGAGCCACACCTGGGGCACGCCGGCGGCCGTCAGCGTCTCGGCGCGTGCGAGCAGGAACGCGCGCACCTCGGCGCCGATGTCCGCGTAGCGCTGGTCGGCCTCGCGGTGGCGCTTCGGGTCGCCGCGCATGTGCATCACGCACACCGCGAGGCGGTGCTCGCGCGCGACCTCGACCATCGCGGGGTCGCGCAGCGCGCTCACGTCGTTGAGCAGCTGCGCGCCGGCCTCAGCGGCGGCACGCGCGACCGCGGGCGTCCAGGTATCGACCGACACCGCGACGCCCTCCGCACGCAGCGCGGCGATCACCGGACACACGCGCTCGATCTCCTCCTGCGCGGACACCTCGCGCCCGCCGGTGCGCGTCGAGTGCGCGCCCACATCGACGATCGCCGCGCCGTCGTCGCGCAGCGCGAGCCCGCGCGCGACGGCGTCGCGTTGCGCGACCACGGACTGGCGCACGGGTGAGTCCGTGCCGACGTTGAGGATGCCCATCACCACGGTGCGGTGCGTTGCGTCGAGCATCTCAGCGGCAAGCTGAAGCAGCACGCGCGCCTACTCGGCGAGCAGCGCGACGAGCCGCGCGCGCGCCGTGGCGCCGTGCGGCGGGTCGAGTGCGAGCAGCTCGAGCGCGAGGCAGCGGTACAGCTCGCGCGCGGGCGCGTCGGCGGCGAGCGCGTCGAGGTGCGCCTCGACGGT
>VGPB01000170.1 GCA_016875695.1 Chloroflexota bacterium
GCCGAGGGCCGCCCGCGCATCGACCTCGCGCACGAGGCGCGGGTGCAGCGGCTGGTGCTGGACGCCCACGCGCGCGGGCTGCTCGCGGCCGCACACGACCTCGCGGACGGCGGGCTCTCGGTGGCAGCGGTGGAGATGTGCCTGGCGGGGGAGGTGGGGCTGGAGGCAGCGGACGCTCTGGGCGCCCGCTTGCCGGGGCGACAGCCCTCCCCCCCCGGCCCCCTCTCCCTGGGACGGGGCGAGGGGGTGACGGAGCCGAACCCGCCGATGCGCCTCGATGCGACGCTCTTCGGGGAGGGGCAGTCGCGCTTTCTCGTGGCGGTACCCGGGGCGCAGCGGCTCGATGTGCTGGAGGCGCTCGCCGCCGCAGCCGGCATCGAGTGCACGATGCTCGGGCGCTGTGGGGGCGCGCGGTTCCGCCTCGGCCCGCTTGACGCGAACCTTGATGCGCTGCGCGCGCAGTACGAGGGTGGGCTGGAGCGGGCGCTGGGGGTATGAGCGGTCTTCACGGGCCGTCCGAGTAGTCCTCACGTTCGTCGAGCACGGGTACTGCTCGAGCGTTATGCAGCGTCACGATCCGGCTCCGTGCGAACTCCGGGTCGAACTCGATCGAGATCATGAGCTTAGGCACCACTGGAAACCCGGGCTCTGACAGAAGCAGGTCGTCCCAGATTGGGCGCCCCCCCTTAGACGACATGCATTCGGAGCGGCGCAGGCTGCGCTCTGGCCTGCCAGTCGCGGTAGGCGACGAGTTCACGGTCGAGCACGTGCTTGACGCCCACTTCGAGGAAGCGGAGGCGTGTCACTGCCGCTGATATGAGTCGCGCGAGCGCGTCGGAGAACTCCGTCGCGACCTCGAAACGATGAAGCCAGTGCCCCGGCGGCTGCTCACGATTCTCGTTGCGCACGGCACCGGCTGACCTCCGCCTGCCGGATCGCTAGCTCAGTAGGTGTCGCCTCACGGTCGGAGAAGTGTGCGGTCTCATAGGGGATGTCCTCGCGATCACCGGTGAGCTGCCCCCCCCCGATCTCCAGGTGAGACAGTGCGCTGACCTGCGACGCGTTGAGCAGTCGGAGCTCGTGCGGGGCTGGCCCGCGGTCGAGGCGCTGATAGGTCGCTCCGGTGATGAAATCCCCGAGCGTCGCAAATGCCTTGAAGTCGCTGAAGTAGAGGATCTTGTTGAGCTTGGTCGCGCCGAAGCGGGGGTCATTCTCCGAGGATTGCGCGATATAGAGCAGCACCTCTTTGAACCGGGAACGGTCGAATTGACGGGTCACATCAGACTCCCGGTGCTTCGTCGTCACCATGCGGTAATGAAGCGCCAGCGCTTAGATTGCGCAGAACATGTGTTTGACAGCAGCCGTACGTACGTTCTAGCATGCGCGTATCGCCCATGGGCGTGGGGCAGCGTCGCGCGGGCGCGTTGCGCGGGTTCGGACGGGTGGGTACGCTGGCGGCCTCGATCCGCGAGGTCCACAGGGCATCCACGGACGTGGATACTCCCGGCGCCAGTGGCGTGGGGGCGTTGCGGACAACCGTGGGGACAAGCGCACGGCCGGCCGGGGCCGCTCCCGCAATATGGGCGGCGTCCCGGCTCCGACACGCCGAGAGGGTGAATCCGTCGTGAAGGTGCTGTTTCTGGAGACCGTGGAGGGGTCCGGTAGCCGCGGCGAGGTGCGAACCGTTGCCAATGGCTACGCCCGGAACTTCCTCCTGCCGCACGGCTATGCCGCACCGGCGACGCCGGCGATCCTCAAGCGGGCCGAGAGGCTCGTTGCCGAGGAGGAGCTGCGTCAGCGGGCTCTGGACGAGCAGGCGGAGCAGCTTGTCGGCAGGCTGCTCGGTCAACCGCTCGTGATGGCCGTTCGCGTCGGAGAGCAGGGACGTCTGTACGGTTCTGTCACAACCGCTGACATCGCCGAGAAGGCTGGGGAGATTCTCGGCGGAGAGCTGGACAGGCGTCGCGTACTGCTGCCCGAGGTGATCCGTCAGGTCGGGGTGTACACCGTGCCGTTGCGGCTGTCTCGTCGCGTGACAGCCGAGGTACAGGTGGTCGTGGTTGACAGCGACGCGCCGGAAGGCGTGGAGGCTGCCGTCCAAGCGCTGCTGGCCCCGCCGCCAGCGCCGGAAGCGATCGCCGAGTACCAGCGAGGCGCGGATGACGCCCTGGCCGCCGACGCGGACACTGTCGACGTGTCGGAACCGGGCCAATCCCCCGCTGAGGGCGCGGCCACCGACGGCGCAGCGAACGACACTGCCACTGCCGCCGGGGGCGCTACCCCCTAGCTCGCTCACTCGCCTGTGGTCACCAACCGGCCGCCCACGTTTCGGCCAGATGTGCTCCGGCCCGAGGCGCGCGCCGCGTCGAGCGGGCTGCCGCCGCACGATGTCGCGGCCGAGGAGGCCGTGATCGCGGCGCTGCTGCTGGACGACGACGCCTACGCGCGCGTCCTGCCGATCGTTGACGCCGCCGACTTCTTCCGCGAGCAGCACCAGTGGGCGTACACCGCGTGCCTGGCGCTCGCCGAGCGCGGCGAGCCGATCACGATCCCCACGCTCGCGCATGAGCTCGACCGCAGGGGCCAGCTCGACGGGGCGGGCGGCGAGCTGGCGCTCGTCGAGATCGCGGGGCGCCACTTCACGGCTGTCGGCGTGGAGGCGCACGCGCGCATCGTCGCGCGCGATGCGCTGTACCGGCGGCTGATCCAGGCCGCCGGTCAGATCGCCGCGCTGGCGTACGAGGGCGGCCCGGACGTCGCGCGCGTGCTCGGCGTCGCGGAGGGGTTGCTGCTCGGCATCCGCAGCGCGGAGAGCGCGGGCGACTTCAAGCGGCTGCGCGATTTGCTCGACCAGTTCCTGGAGGATCCGGGGGAGTCGCAGGACGGCATGCTCGTGCAGGCGGTGCGCACTGGGTTTATGGACCTCGATGCGCTGCTCGGAGGGTTCAAGCGCGGCGACTTGGTGGTGGTTGCGGCGCGCACCGGCGTCGGCAAGTCGTCGTTGCTGCTGAACTTCGCGCGCAACGTCGCCGTCGGGCAGCGCGGCACGGTCGCGTTCTTTGCGCTCGAGATGTCGGGCGAGCAGCTCGCGATGCGCCTGCTGTCGTCGGAGGCGGACGTCGACTCGACGCGCCTGCGTCTCGGGATGCATACCGAGGCGGAGGAAGCGCGCATCATGCACGCGATCGGCGCGCTCGCCGAGGCGAATGTGTTCATCGACGACTCTGCGGTGCTGACGGTGCCGGAGGTGCGCGCGAAGGCGCGGCGGCTGCAGAGCGAGTACGGGCTCGACCTCGTGATCGTGGACTACCTGCAGCTGCTGCACGGGGCCGGGCGCTCCGACACGCGTGCGAACGAGATCGGCGCGATCACGCGCGCGCTGAAGGAGCTGGCGCGCGAGCTCAGCGTGCCGGTGATCGCGGCGGCGCAGCTGTCGCGAGCGGTGGAGTCGCGCACGCCGCACATCCCGATGCTGTCCGACCTGCGCGAATCCGGCTCGATCGAGCAGGACGCGGACGTGGTGATGTTCATCTATCGCGAGGACGTGTACCTGACGCCGGAGGAGTGGCAGGAGCAGCATCCAGACGCGCCGGGGGGGCAGCACCCGAGCGGGCTCGCGCAGATCATCGTGGCGAAGCACCGCAACGGGCCGACGGATACGGTGACGGTGCGCTTCCGCAATCGCACGGCGTCGTTCCAGGACCTCGTGCTGCGCGAACCGCTACCGGCGTTTGACGGGTAGCGCGTGGCTGCCTTGCTCGGACGGACGCCGGGGGAGTCGCGCGCGACGGGGCAGGAAGGCGAGCCGCTGTTCGCGGGCTTCGTTGCGGGCGCGGCGGCGGTGACGCTGCCGGCGCAGCTGTTCACGGAGCTGCTGCCGCTGCTCACGGACGAGGCGGAGCTGCGCGTGACGCTGTACGCGCTGTACGCGATCCAGCGGCGCCGCGGCCCGCTGCGCGCGGTGCGCGCGTCGGAGCTGGCGCGCGAGGGGCCGCTCGTGCGC
>VGPB01000171.1 GCA_016875695.1 Chloroflexota bacterium
CACACCAGCGCCGACGCCGCGAACGCCGGCCCGAAGCGCGGCGCCACCGCCGCCAGTTCCCGCGCCAGCTGCTCGTAGTACGCCGGCTCCTTCGCGAACCGGTAGTCCACGCAGTTCACCGCCGTGTTCGTCTCGTACGAGTTGTCGTACTGCCCACCGTGCCCCCCCAGCAGCCGGTCTGCCAGCCGCACCAGCCCGCTCCCGTCGCCCGCCAGCCCGCTCGCGATCGCCTCGTCTAGCACGGGCCACAGCGACGTCCGGTACAGCCCCTGCACGATCGCCAGGAACGCCTCGCCCGGTCCCGCCGCTCGGTCCGCCAACGCCGACGCGATTGGCTGCTCCCTCGCGCGCGCGCGCAGCGTCTCGATCGCCGTCGCCGCGTCGCGGCCGCCTCCGGAGATCGCGCACGCCTCCACCGTGCAGTAGTCCACGAAGCGGTCCAGCGCCTGCTCGAAGCTCAGCGCCTGCTGTGCGATCAGCTCGTCCGCCTCCAGCGTCATGTCCACCGGCGCATCCAGCACCAGCGCGCGCACCCGCTCCGGGTAGCGGTTCGCGTACAGCGCCCCCAGTACCGTCCCGTACGAGTAGCCCAGGAACGTGATCTGCTCGTCGCCCAGCAGCGTGCGGATCGCCTCGATGTCACGCGCTGCGTTCTGCGACCCGAGCGTGCGCAGCGCCGGGCCGCCGCGCGTGCGGCACAGCTCCGCGAACGCCCGTTGCGCGCGCGTGTACGCCGCCCACTCGTCCGCCGTCACCGGCTCAGGGTCCAGCGCCGCCAGCGCCTGGATGTCGTCGTGGCAGCGCAGCGGCGAGCTCGCGCCCACGCCGCGCGGGTCGAACCCCACGATGTCGAAGCGGTCCTGCACCTCCGGCGCCAGGCTGCGCGTCCAGTTCCGCACGAAGCTCACCCCGGACGCCCCCGGCCCGCCCGGGTTCACCAGCAGCGGCCCAATGCGCCGCGACGGATCGCGCGCCGGCTGGCGGATCAGCGCGAGTTCCAGCGTCGGCGAGTTCCGCGCGTTGTAGTCCGACGGCACCTTGATCGTCACGCACTGGAAGCCGCCGCCGCAGTTCACCCACGGCGGCACGCGCTGCGCCTCCGCGCGCCCGCCGCCCGCCACCAGCGCGAGGCCCAGCCCCAGCGCCGCCAGCAGCACGCCGAGGCCCGCGAGCGCGCCATGGCGCACCGCGTGCTCGCGCCCGCGCTCCACTAGGCCCCTCCGGCATCTCGTCATGGCAATATGGTGCCTGCTCCGTTCGGCGGAGTACGTAGGGGACGCCCCTATACGCCCCCGCCTTGCGACCCCTATGGGTCCCTCCCTATAGTGGCCCGGCTCGTCACCCAGACACCACGAAACGGGGACCCTATGCCCGATCCTATCGCCACGGCCCGCGCCGCCGGCCGTACCCTCCTCACCGAGGTCGAGTCGAAGGAGCTGCTCGGCGCCGCCGGCATCGCCGTCACCCCCGCGCGCCTCGCCCGCAACGGCGCCGAGGCCGCGCGCGTCGCCGCCGAGATCGGCTTCCCCGTCGTGCTCAAGGTCGTCTCCGGCGACATCGCCCACAAGTCTGACGTCGGCGGCGTCGAGCTCAACCTCGCCAACGCCGCCGCCGTCAAGGCCGCCTACGCCCGTATCGTCGCCAGCGCCGAGCAGGCCGCCCCCGGCGCGAAGCTCGACGGCGTCTCCGTCCAGCCGATGGCGAAGCCCGGCACCGAGGTCATCATCGGCCTCACGACCGACCCCCAGTTCGGCCCCGTCATGATGTTCGGCCTCGGCGGCATCATGGTCGAAGTGCTCAAAGACGTCGCGTTCCGCATCGTCCCGCTCGAGCCACGCGACGCCGCCCAGATCGTGCGCGAGATCCGCGGCTTCCCCGTCCTCGAGGGCGTGCGCGGCCGCCCCCCCTCCGACATCGCCGCGCTCGAGCGCATGATCCTGCAGGTCTCCAGCTTCGCCGAGCAGCACCCCGAGATCGCCGAGCTCGACCTCAACCCCGTCTTCGCCTACGCCGACGGTGCGCTCGCCGTCGACGCCCGCGTCGTGCTCGCGCCTGCCAACGGCGCAGAGCAAGCATAGCCATGCCCGCCGATCGCACCCGCCTCCACCGCGCCCTCAACCCCCGCACCGTCGTCGTCGTCGGCGACAAGGGACCCACCTATAACTGGCTGGAGAACCAGCGCGGCTTCACCGGCGACCTCTATTCCGTCCAGGTCGACCCCAACGAGATCGCCGAGATCGAGAAGCGCGGCTTCAAGAACTTCCTCACCATGAACGACGTCCCCGGCGACGTCGACCTCGTGATCTGCGCCGTGCCGCGCCAGGTCGCCCCCCGCATCGTCGCCGACTCCATCGCGCGCAAGGCCGGCGGCATGGTGCTCTTTACCGCCGGCTTCGCCGAGACCGGCGAGGAGTTCGGCGCGCAGCTGCAGCAGCGCGTGATCGAGCTCGCTACCGCCGACGACATGCCCATCGTCGGCCCCAACTGCATGGGCATCCACAACGCCCGCCTCGGCGTGAAGTTCACCGAGAACCAGCCCACCACGCCCGACGGTAACGTCTCCTACATCGCCCAGAGCGGCACGCACGGCGCCAGCCTCTCCGGCATCTCGCCGCTGCACGGCATCAAGGTCACGCGCACTGTCTCCATCGGCAACGCCGTTATCCTCAACGAGGCCGACTACCTCGAGTACCTGCGCGACGATCCCGACACGCAGTACATCGGCATGTACCTCGAAGGCGTCAAGGACGGCGCGCGCTTCTTCCGCGTGCTGCGCGAAGTGACGAAGATCAAGCCCGTCGTGATCTGGAAGGGCGGCCAGAACGAGGCCGGCGCGCGCGCCACGCGCTCGCACACCGCCTCGCTCGCCACCCCGCAGGCGCTGTGGGACGGCCTGATGCGCCAGGCCGGCGCCGTCCCCGCCCAGACGCTCGACGACCTGCTGGACGTCATGGCCTGCCTCGTGCATACCCCGAAGCACGTCGGCCGCCGCGTCGCGCTCATGGCCATGACCGGCGGCCAGAGCGTCGCCATCTCCGACGCCTTCGGCCGCGCCGGCCTCGACGTCCCGGCCCTCTCCGACCGCTCCTACGAGCAGCTCGCCGAGTTCTTCAACATCATCGGTGGCTCCTACCGCAACCCCTTCGATATGGCCGGCACCATCGGCTTCGCCGGCGCCGAGGAAAACTTCCAGCGCATCCTCGACATCCTCGCCGCGGATCCCAACATCGACGCCGCCGTCTACGAGTTCTCCGCCGGCTTCTTCCTGCGCCAGTGGAAAGACGACCCCGGCCGCCTCACCCGCCTGCTCGACTCCCTCGAGTCCTACCGCGTGCGCACCGGCCAGCCGCTCGTCCTCGTGCTGCACCCCGCCCACATCGAAGGCGAGCTCGTCCCCATCAAAACCACCCTCGCCGCCCGCGGCTTCGCGGTCTACCCTAGCTTCGACCGCGCCGCGCAAGCCCTCGCGAAGGTGACCACGTACTACGAGACGCTACGGGAACGGGGGGGGGGTTAGGCTGCGGCTATCAGGCGGATAGATCGCGACAACGCCATTCGCACAACGTGTGGGCACGCGAGGCCGGGCGCTTCACGTTGCTCGCGCATCCGCCGAACACTCGCCAGCCAGTGGACAGTCTCCGAGCCTGTCGCGAGCTCAGACATCTGACCGGAACGCCACTGGAGTGCCAGATGAATTCCATGTTGGGGAGCGAACACGCTCAGGTCGCTGGGTCGACCGATCCCGCGAGCTGGCAGCAAACGTTGTCCGCGAGGAGATATCGCCAAGAGTTGTGGATCGGTGCGTCCGGCTGATCACGCGGCGGCTTCTTGATCCTGCTGGTGGTCTCGCTCGATGAGCACTCCCTTCTCGAACGTAGCGTCGGCGCGGACGAGCGCGAC
>VGPB01000172.1 GCA_016875695.1 Chloroflexota bacterium
CAGCCTGCTTCGCGGTGGCGAGCGCGCCAACGGTACGTGGTGGCACGGCTCGCCCCGACCTGCCCGCGTGACGCCGCGGTCGATGCGCCGGTCAGCATCGCCTCTACCGTGCGGCACCGGGCCTCGTACGAATAGCGCATGCGCCGGGGCGGGGTAGCATCACTCATCGGAACCTCCTTCGGAACTCGGAGCTTTCGCAACCCCAAGTCTCGTCGGAGGTCCCCCTGCAGTCAGCCGTCTCGCTGGTATCTAGTCAGTACACCTAGGCTCACCCCCGACCGACGAGCGGCGGCGGAGCGTGCGCCACGCGCACGCTCCGCCGCCGCTCAGTCGCTTCCCCGCTCCGAGCCTCCCCGCCCCACGGCCAGCGCCGCCTCCAGGAAGGCTCCCGCGCGCGCGTCCGGCCCTGCACTCCGCCGGCGCAGCCCGTACACCGTGCGCTCGGCGACCGATGCGCCCAGCGCCAGCGGCTCCTCGGACGCCGCCACCACCGCCTCCGGGAGCACGCTCCAGCCCAGCCCCAGTGCTACCAGCTGCCGCAGCACCTCCGGGTTCGGGCTCTCCACCACCACGCGCCGGCGCACGCCGCCGCGGGCGAGCGCTGCGTCGACGAGCGCCCGCGTCCGCGAGCCTGCGGGGTACAGCGCCCAGTCCGCGTCCTCCGGCGGCGACCCTCTGCCCGCTCCGGGCGGCCCGCACAGCACCAGCGGCTCGCGCGCGACCGCCACCGCGTCGAGGTCCTCGTCCGGCGGCCCCACCGCGAACGCGAGGTCGAGCTCGAACGCGCGCAGCCCCGCCACCAGCTCGCCGCTCGTCGCTACGCGCACCTGCAGCGCCACCCCCGGGTGCGCGACGCGGTACGCACGGATCACGCCGGGCAGCAGGTACAGGCTCGCTGCGTCGATCATGCCGACGCGCAGCGTGCCGCCCTCGCCTGCCGCATCTGCGCGCAGCCGCGCCTGCAACTCCGCCGCGTCGGCGAGCGTGCGCTCGGCGAACGCGAGCACCTCGAGGCCCGCCGCCGTGAGCCGCCGCCCGCGTCCCGCAGCCTCCAACAGCGGCGTCCCCAGCCGCCGCTCGAGCTCGGCGAGCCCCTGCGACAGCGCCGGCTGGCTCACGCTCAGCGCCGCGGCCGCGCGCGTGACGCTGCCGCGCTGCGCGACCGCGCGCAGGTAGGCAAGCTGGCGCAGGTGCACGCTCGGCACCCTCGTGACCATGGCGCGAGTATAAGCTAAGCCGATGGATATACGCATGAATATGCATTTGTCGGATGCCAGCGCCGCGCGTACCCTCGGATGCAGGCACATCGAGCACACTAGGAGGTTCGGGATGGGCGAGCCGATCAACGTCGCGATCATCGGAGTGGGCAACTGCGCCTCGTCGCTCGTCCAGGGCATCGAGTTCTACCGCGACGCTGAAGAAGGGCAGACCATCCCCGGCCTGATGCACCCCGTGCTCGGCGGGTACCACATCCGCGACATTCGCTTTACGGCCGCCTTCGACATCGATGTGAACAAGGTCGGCAAGGACCTCGCCCAGGCGATCTACGTGCCGCCGAACAACACCTTCCGCTTCGCCGATGTTCCCACGAGCGGGGTGCGCGTCGACCGCGGCATGACGCACGACGGCCTCGGCAAGTACCTGTCGGAGATCATCACGAAGGCGCCCGGCCCCACCGCCGACATCGTTGGCATCCTCAAGCGCACGAATACGCACGTCGTGATCAATTACCTGCCCGTCGGCTCCGAGCAGGCCACGAAGTGGTACGTCGAGCAGGTGCTCGCGGCCGGCTGCGCGTTCATCAACTGCATCCCCGTGTTCATCGCGCGCGAGGCGTACTGGGGCGGCCGCTTCGCCGAGCACGGCCTGCCCATCATCGGCGACGACATCAAGTCGCAGGTCGGCGCCACCATCCTCCACCGCGTGCTCGCACGGCTCTTCCTGGACCGCGGCGTGCGCATCGACCGCACCTACCAGCTGAACTTCGGCGGCAACACGGACTTCCTCAATATGCTCGAGCGCGAGCGCCTCGAATCGAAGAAGATTTCGAAGACTAACGCCGTCACCTCGCAGATCGACTACGAGATGCCGAACGCCGACGTCCACGTCGGCCCCTCCGACCACGTGCCGTGGCTCAAGGACCGCAAGTGGTGCCACATCCGCATCGAAGGCACGACCTTCGGCGAGGTCCCGCTGAACCTGGAGACCAAGCTCGAGGTGTGGGATAGCCCGAACTCGGCGGGCGTGGTCATCGACGCGATCCGCTGCGCCAAGCTCGCGCTGGACCGCGGCATCGGCGGCCCGCTGCTGGAGCCTTCGGCGTACTTCATGAAGTCGCCGCCGCAGCAGCTGCACGACGATATCGCGCGTGACCGACTGGAGGCGTACATCGCGGGCGTGGCCGCGACCCCCGTCTCGTAGCCTCGCACGAGTTCCGCGCGGGTGCGCGGTGCCGTAGCATCGCACGGGCACGCCGCGGTTCGTTCGCGACGGCGGCGGGGAGTGGAGGTCGCCGCTGCGCGCGCTCGCCTTCTACTCGCTATTTCGCGTGGCCGTCGCGCTCGCCCGCCGCATCCCGTTGCGCGTGAGCTACGCGTTTGCCGCCGCCGCCGGCACGCTCGCCTATTTCGCGTGGCGCGGTGGCCGCTGCCGCTCCATCGAGAACATGCGCTACGTGCTGCGCGACGACCCGCGCGCCGCCCGCGCCGCGGCGCGCCGATCGTTCGCGAACTACGCGCGCTACCTCGTCGACTTCCTGCGCTTCGACGCGCTGACCGCCAGCGACGTGCGCGACCGCGTGGCGTTCGACGCCTGGTCCGTGCTCGACGCCGCGCGGGCGGGCAACGGCATCGTGTTCGTGACGCTGCACTTCGGCAACTGGGACCTCGGCGCCGCCGCGCTCGCCGGCCGCGGCTACCCCGTCTCGGTCGTCGCAGACACCTTCGGCGACAGCCGCTTCAACCAGCGCGTGCTGCGCGCGCGGCACAACCTCGGCATGCACATCCTCGCCGCCGAGCGCATGGGCCCGAGCATCCTGCGCGCCCTGCGCAACAACGACGTCGTCGCGCTGCTCATCGACGTGCCGCAGACATCCTCCACACGTGGGGTGGAGGTCGAGTTCTTCGGCAGCACCGTCGCCATCGCCGACGGTCCCGCGCGCATCGCGCTGCGCGCCGGCGCCTCCGTCGTCGCGGTCACGCTCCCCCGAGTCGCGCCATGGAGCGACCGCGTGGCCGCCGACGTCACCCCCGTCACCTTCGCCCCGAGCGGTGACCAGGAGCGCGACGTCCAGGCGCTCACGCAGGCCGTGATGCACGCGTTGGAGCCAATGGTGCGTAGCCACCCGGACCAGTGGTACATCTTCCGCCGCCTCTGGCTCGCAGACCGCGCCGCGGACTCCGCGTAGTGCGCGGTCCGGAGCCGCGCAGCCTGGCAGACATGCGTGGTTCGGAGCCGCGCGCCCCGGCACATGTGCGCGGTTCGAGGCCGCGCGGCGCGTCCGGCGTGCTCCATCTGCTCGCGCTGTGGCTGCTCGTGCGCGTGGCGGGACGTTTGCCCGCGCGCGTGCTGGATACGGCCGCGACAGGCGTCGCCGCGGTGGTGTGGGCGTGTTCCGCCCACCTGCGCGCCATCACCATTGACCACATGCGCCACGCGCTCGGGGTCGCCGCGCCGCCGCGCGCGCACGCGCGCGCGG
>VGPB01000173.1 GCA_016875695.1 Chloroflexota bacterium
GAGCCGCTGCACGCCCGCGTCGACGCCCACCGCGTCCTCGGCGATCACGACCGTCGCGTTGTGCGTGAGCCTCACTGCGTCCGGCGCGCGGCCAGCCGCGCGCGCGAGCTCGTCCAGCAGCGCGCGCTGCCGCCCCCAGCTCGCCACGTCGAGGTCGAACCCGATGTTGCAGAAGTCGGCTTTGCGCGCGACGGCAGGCAGCACGTAGCGCTCTCCGTGGCCGCCGACGAGGATCGGCGGCCCGCCGAGTTGCACGGGCGCGGGCGCGCCCTTCGCGTCGGCGAGCTGGTAGTGCGCGCCTGTGTACGTGCCGCCGCCGCGCCACAGTAGTCGCAGCACGTCGATCGCCTCGTCGAGCGCCGCGACGCGCTGCCGCAGCGGCGCCCACGGCACGCCGAATGCGCGCGCGTCGCTGCCCGAACCGCCCGCGCCGAGCCCCAGCAGCACGCGGCCGCCCGTCGCCTGGTCGAGCGTCGCCGCCATTTTCGCGACGAGCGCGGGATGCCGGTACGGCGCGCTCGACACAAGCGGGATGCTCCACAGTCGCTCGGCCGGCGCGCCCAGCGCCGTGAGCGCGGTCCAGCACTCAGGGCCGTCGACGCCCAGCAGGTCGTTCAGCGCGACGCCGTCGTAGCCAAGCCGGTCGGCCGCCTGCCAGAGCTCGCGCAGCTGCCCGAACGACCAGCCGCCCTGGTGCACGCGCAGCGCGAAGCGCACGGTCGCGCCCTCGCTCGCCGCGCCGCTACGGAGTGCCCGCCGCCGCCACGAACTCGCTCGCCGTGACGACGGTCGCCTGGCGCGGAAACAGCTTCTCGGTGAGCACGCGATGCACCTCCTCGTCGCGGTCGTCGCACGCGTCGGCGACCACCACCAGGCGGTAGTTGATGTCGACGGCCCAGCGCACCGTCGAGAGCACGCACCCGCTCGTCGTGACGCCCATCAGCACCAGCGTGTCGCACCCCAGCTCGCGCAGCGTCACGTCGAGGCCCGTCGTCGAGAACGAGCCCACCTTCGTCTTCACGACGACGTGGTCGCCCTCGCGCGGCGCGACGTCCGGGTGGATCGCAGCCTCTGGCGTGTCTGCCTCGAACTGCCCCCCGCGGTGCTGCACGTAGAGCACGGGGATGCCCGCACGGCGCGCCGCGTCGAGCACGAGCGCCGCGCGCCGCAGCGTGCCCGCCGGGTCGCGGCCGTAGGGCAGCACGATGCCGTTCTGGAAGTCCATGATCACCACCGCCGTGTGGTCGGCGTCGACGGACAGGGCCTGCTGGGTCATCGGCGATGCTCCTTTGCCGCGGCAGCGGAGCCTACTCGCTCGCGCCGCGCGGCGCACGCCGTCGCCTTGCCGCTCTGGCGGCCGTTGCCCATGCTCAATGGTGGGCTGCGGCCCGACCCTGGACCGGCGCGGAACGAGCGAGCGTGCTGACACTCACCGATATCGGCGTGCGCTTCGGCGGCCAGGTGCTGTACCAGGCGGTCAACTGGCAAGTGCACCCGCGCGGGCACTACGGCCTCGTCGGCGCCAACGGCTCCGGCAAGTCGACGCTGCTACGCGTGCTCGCCGACGAGCTGGCGCCGACGAGCGGCACCGTGACGCGGCTCGCCGGCCTGCGCCTCGGCACGCTCGGCCAGGACCACTTCCGCTTCGACGAGCACACGCCGCTGGACGTGGTGCGCATGGGCCAGCCGCGGCTCTGGGCGGCGCTCGACGAGCAACGGCGGCTGCTCGCCACCCCGGCGGACTCCCCGACGCACGCGCGCGACGGCGAGCGGCTCGCCGAGCTCGAGGCAGAAATCGCGGCCGCCGGCGGCTACCAATCGGCGGCCACCGCCGCTACGCTGCTCGTGGGTCTCGGCGTGCCGCTCGAGCGCCACGAGCGCCCGATGCGCGAGCTCTCCGGCGGGCTGCGCCTGCGCGCGCTGCTGGCACAGGTGCTCTTCGCCGAACCCGACCTGTTGCTGCTCGACGAACCCACCAACCACCTCGACATCACCTCGATCCGCTGGCTCGAGCAGTACCTGCGCGACTGCCGCGCCGCGTTCATCGTCGTCTCGCACGACCGCCACTTCCTGAACGCCGTGTGCGACACCATCGCCGATCTCGACTACCAGGAGCTGCGGTTGTACACCGGCGACTACGACGCGTTCGAGCGCGCAAAGGCGCTCGCGGTCACGCAGCGCGACGCCGAGATCGCGCGCACCGAGCAGCGCATCGAGGAGCTGCAGCAGTTCATCGATCGCTTCCGCGCCAAGGCCACCAAGGCACGTCAGGCGTCCGCGCGCAAGAAGCAGGTGGAGAAGATGACGCTGCCCGAGGTGCGGCGCTCGAGCCGCCGCACGCCCGCCTTCCGCTTCGAGCCCGCGCGCCCGTCCGGGCGCACTGTGCTGCGCGTCGCCGCGGTGAGCAAGCGCTACGACGCGCAGCCCGTGCTGCGCGGTCTCTCGTTCGAAGTCGAGCGCGGCGAGAAGCTCGCGATCGTCGGACCGAACGGCGCGGGCAAGTCGACGCTACTCGGCGTGATCCGCGGCGCGACGGCACCGGACGGCGGCGGCGTGAGCCTCGGGCACGAGGTGCGCGTGGGCTACTTCGCGCAGGACCACCACGAGAGCATCGGCGGCGAGCAGACGGCGATGGAGTGGCTGACCGCCGCGACCGGGACGGCGCACGTGCCGACGCTGCGCGGCGCGCTCGGGGCGGTCCTGCTCGGCGGCGACGACGCGCTGAAGCGCACCGCCGACCTCAGCGGCGGCGAGGCCGCACGCCTGCTGCTCGCCGCGCTGATGCTGCAGCAGCCGAACCTGCTGCTGCTGGACGAGCCGACGAACCACCTCGATCTCGAGGGGCGCGAGGCGCTGATGCGGGCGCTGCAGGCGTACACCGGCACCGTGCTCTTCGTGAGCCACGACCGCCACTTCGTATCGCACCTCGCCACGCGCGTGCTCGCGCTCACGCCGGGCGACGCGGAGGACTTCGCCGGCACCTACGAGGAGTACCTCGCGCGCGAGGGCCAGGATTATCTCGTCGCTCCACGCACCGGCATGAAGGCTGCCGCCGGCGCGATTGCGAGCGTGGCCGCGCCGATGCCCGCGTCCCTGACGTACGCGGAGCGCAAGGAGCGGCGGCGCGAGCTCATCGCGCTGCGCCGCACGGTCGAGCGGCTCGAGGCAGAGGTGCAGACGACCGAGCAGGCGCTCGCGGACATCGAGCGCGCGTTCGCGGCGCCCGGCTACTACCAGCGCACGTCGCGCACACAGATCGCCGGCGCGGTGCAGCAGCAAGAAGCGCTGCGCCGCACACTCTCGAGCAGCATCGCCGCATGGGAACAGGCCGCCGCCGAGCTCGAGGCCGCGGAGCCCGCCGCCGCGCCCTGAGCTCGAAGCGAGCTACCCGCCCGCGAGCTTCACGCGGTGTCCCAGCGCCTCGAGCGCCTCGCACAGGCGCTCGAGGTGGTCGCCCTGAATGGCGAGCGTGGCGCCTTCCCGCGTACCGCCGGCGCCGCATTGCTGCTTCAGCCGCTTGAGCAGCGCGTCGAGCGCCGCCTCGTCGCCCGGCAGGCCGGTGACCAGCGTCACGACCTTGCCGCCGCGGCCCTTGCGGTCGCGATGCAGGCGCACGACGCCGTCGGCCGGCGCCAGCGCGGCCGCGGAC
>VGPB01000174.1 GCA_016875695.1 Chloroflexota bacterium
CCTACCTCGTGCCCGCGCCCTCGGCCGTGCTCGCCACGCTCGCCGAGGACCCCGGGCGCTTCGCGTTCGCTGCGCGCACCACGCTCGTCGAGGCGCTCGCGGGGCTCGCCGTCGGCGCCGGCACAGCGTTCGCGCTCGCCGCGGTGATGGCGCACTCGCGCCCGCTGGAACGCGCGCTCTACCCGCTCGCGCTACTCGTCAAGGTCACGCCCGTGATCGCCGTCGCGCCGCTCTTCGTCATCTGGTTCGGCTTCGGCATCTGGCCGAAGGTGCTCATCGCGGCGCTCATCACGTTCTTCCCGATGCTCGTGAACGCAGTGACCGGGTTGCGCGACGTCGACCCCGCGGCGCACGAGTTCCTGCGCGCCATGCGCGCCTCCCGGCTGCAGGTGTTCTGGTGGTTGCGCCTCCCCGCCTCACTGCCGTACGTCTTCGCCGCGCTGCGCATCTCGGTGCCGCTCTCGCTCATCGGCGCGGTCGTCGCGGAGTGGATGTCCGGCGACGCCGGCATCGGGCAGGTGCTGCTGATCGCGAACGGCGACTTCGACACGGCGGCCCTGTTCGCCGCCGTGTTCACGCTCGCGCTGCTCGCCGTCGTGCTCACCGGCGCGCTCGCGCTCGCCGAACAGCGGCTGCTGTTCTGGCACGACACCACCCGTGACCGCCCCTAGCGCCGAAGGAGGAGACCGCGATGCGCCCAGCGCCTACGCGCGCGCCGCTCGCCCTGTTGCTCGCGCTGCTCATGCTACTCGCGTCCGCATGCGGCGACGACGATCGCGCCGCCGCACCATCCGCGGCGGCGGCAGACGCGGGCACGCAGTCCCCCACGTCCACGCCGCCGCCGCGCAAGCTCACGTTCATGGCCGGCTTCCGGCCGCAGGCGAACCTACCCTTCGTCGCAGTGTACGTCGCGGATGCGAAGGGCTACTTCGCCGCGGATGGCCTGGACGTCACGATCCGCCACTCCTCCGGCGACGAGCACCTCAAGCTGCTGCTCGCGAAGGAGATCGAGGTCACGACCGCGACCGGCGCGCAGGCGCTGCGCCGCCGCGCCGAGGGCCTGCCCGTGCGCGCGGTCGCGCTGTTCGGCCAACGCGGCGACCAGGGCTTCGTCGCCCGCGCCGATGCCAGCATCGCGGCGCCGGCCGACTTCCGCGGCCGCACCGTCGGGTTCAAGTCCGGCATCGTGCCCGCCGAGCTCAAGGCGCTGCTCGCGACCGCCGGGCTCACCGAGCGCGACGTCCGGCTGCAGGCCGTCGGCTTCGACCCGCGCGTGTTCATCGAGCGCGGCGTCGATGTCTACCCGGTGTTCCTCAGCAACGAGCCGTTCGCGATCCGCAAGACCGGCCTCGCCATCCGCGTGTTCGACCCGGCCGACTACGGCGTCGCCACGCTCGGGCTGACCTATCTCGTGCACGAGAACACGCTCGCCGGCGATCGCGAGCTCGTGCGCCGCTTCCTGCGCGCGGCGCTGCGCGGCGCGGCGTACGCCGCCGCGAACGTCGATGAGGCGGTCACGATCACGCTCACGCACGCCGACGGCGCCGACCCCGAGCTGCAGCGCTTCCTGTTGCAAACCGACCTCGCCGCTGCGCGCCGCGCGAACGGCATGGGACGCGCCGACGCCACGCAATGGACCGCCCTCGAAGAGCTGCTCGTGCGCTCGGGCGTGCTCGTACGCGCAGGGGTCGGCGCCTCGGTGTTCGACGGCTCCATCGTCGACACGCTGTACGACGCGAGCGGACGGCTGCTACCGTAGCAGCGCGCGTCAGCGCAGGTCGACGTGCGCCTTCGCCGCCAGCTGATCGTCGAAGTACACCTCGACCTCCCACGCGCCCGCGCCGATCGGCTCGCCGTCCGTCGCGAAGCCCACCCACCACGAGCCGTGATCGCCGCCGTGCCACGGCAGGGCCGGCGACTGATACATCACGCTCCCGTCGCGCGTAACCACCCAGCGCAACGCGTGCGCCGCCTGCGCCTGCCGGTATGCGAACACCGCCAGCAGCTGCGTCGCGCCGGCGGCCGCGCGCTCGCCCAGCTGCTGCCCCGCCGTCAGCGTCGCGGCGAAGCGCGGCGCGTCGGCCTGCGGCTTGCGCGCCAGCTCGCCCGCCGTCGTTCCCACGAACGCCGTCGCCGAGCTGCGCAGGCGGCCCGCGACCCATATCTCCAGCGTCCACGCCCCCGACGGGATCTTGCGCGCGTTCAGCGAGGTCATGCGGTCCGACACCACCGCGAACCCGCCCCCCGTCCACGTGTAGGCGGACGAGAACCCGTCCTGCAGCACCCCGTTGAGGTACCACAGCTCCTGCACTGACGCGCCCGGCGGCACGCCCTGTGCGGCGAACTCGTAGTGCACCTCCGCAGCGTCCGCCTTGAACACGCTCGTGTAGTCGAAGAGATCGCGCGTGCCCCGGCCGTCGATCGCGTGCCGCGCGAACGCGGGCCGGCTCACCACGATACTGTCGTGTGGCGCTGCGGCCGCGTTCGGCGTCTGCGGCGACGGCAGCGGCCCGTGCTGCAGCGGCGCCCGATGGCGCAGGTTCGGGCCGCCGTCGCGCGCGCGCGACAACAGCTCGAGCGCGAGCGTCAGCGGCCGCGCCGTCGCGATCGGCGCCGCCGGGTCGAAGGCGAGTTGGCTTGCGACGCCGACGAGCGCGCCCGACTGGTCGAACAGTGGCGCGCCGGCGTACGTCCCGGGCAGCCGCGCGTCCAGGCTCAGCCACGCGCGCGCCTCGCCCGCGCCGTCGCCGCGGAACCCCTCCACCGTCGCGTTCGTCAGCTGCACCGCCTGCGCGCGCTCCGCCGATGGCTGCGCGAGCACCCGCAGCCGGTCGCCGCGGCGCAGCGTCGCCGCGTCCGCGAGCACCGCCTCGTTCAGCTCGAACGGCGGGTTTGCGCCCTCCTCGCGCGCGCCCGTCACGCGCAGCACGGCCAGGTCGTGCTGCGGACTCGCCGCGACGATCGCCGCGGCGAACTCAAGCGGCGCGTTCGCCTGCGCCGCCGCGCCTACCGCGAGCGCGGCATAGGCGCGCGCGCCGTCCTCGCGGAACGGCTGCACGAGCGCGTAACTCGTAAGCACGAGCCGCTGCGCGCGGTCGACGACCACGCCGGAGCCCGCGCGCACGACCGCAGGGCCGCCAGCACCCCCGAGCGCCTGCACGACCACGATGCTGCCCGCGAGCTCGCCGTTCGGGATCGCCGGGCGGCTCCCGCTTGCGCCGGCGCTGCCCGCCACGCGCAGCACCGCCGGCGCCAGCAGCGGCGGCGCGATCACCGCGCTCGTGCTGCTCGCGCGCGGCGTGGCGTCGGCGCCGGTGCCGGGGATCAGCTCGCTCGCGCGGTCGCAGCCCAGACTCAGCGCGCAAGCCAGCAACAGTGCACACAGAAGCGAGCGCCACATGCGGGCGCACGATAGCGCGCCACCCGTCGCCAGTGCCAGCGACCGGCGTCATCCCGCCGCGACGCGCGCGTTAGCAGGGTGCTGAAAAACGGCTGGCGAGGGAGTTGTCGGAGGTCGGTCGGCGCGTAGGATGGGGCTGGCGTGGGCACAGCCTGGAGGTGCCCCGTGCGAGGCGACGCTGAGCGTCAGGCCAACATGCTGCTGGCGGTGACG
>VGPB01000175.1 GCA_016875695.1 Chloroflexota bacterium
CTGGCGGACGCCGCGCGCCTCGCGCCAGGCGACGTGCTGCTCGCACCGGCGGCCGCGCCCGTGTGGACGCCGTACTACGCGATCGCCGGCTCGCTCGTCACGGACGCTGGCGGCGCGCTCTCGCACGCCGCGATCGTGGCGCGCGAGTACGGCCTCCCCGCCGTCGTCGGCACCGGCGACGCCACCCTACGCATTCCCGACGGCGCGATCGTCGTCGTCGACGGCACCGCGGGCACCGTCACCGTCGCGCAGCCCTGACGGCGCTCAGCCGCCGAGCTCGGCGTAGCGGAAGCAGTCCGCCGTGTGGTCGTTCACCAGCCCCGCCGCCTGCATGAACGCATAGCAGATCGTCGGCCCGACGAACCGGAAGCCCCGGCGCCGCAGGTCGCGGCTCAGCGCGCGCGACTCCTCCGTCTCGGCCGACAGCTCCGCGAGCGCGCGGTAGCCGTGGCGCAACGGCGCGCCACCGACGAAGCGCCACACGTACGCGTCGAAGCTCAGGCCCTCCGCGCGCAGCGCCTCGATCGCCTGCGCGTTCGTGACCGTGGAGGCGACCTTCGCGCGATTGCGGATGATGCGCGCGTCCGCCAGCAGCGCCGCGCGCGCCGCTTCGTCGAGCCGCGCCACCGCCCCGATGTCGAAGCCGGCGAACGCCGCGCGATACCCCTCGCGCCGCCCGAGTACCGTCCGCCACGAGAGCCCCGCTTGCGCGCCTTCCAGCGTCAGGAGCTCGAACAGCGCGCGATCGTCGTGCAGCGGCACGCCCCACTCCGCGTCGTGATACGCCCGCATCAGCGGGTCGCCGCCGTCCGCCCACTCGCAGCGTGCCCGCGGCCCGGCTTCAGGCATCGTGCACGCCGCTGCGGGCCCGGGCGCACGCGCTCCCCGCACCGACTCGCCGCTGCCGCCCCTCGCACCGCTGAGGCCAGTAGCCCGTGCCGGTCGTGGCGAGTGACCGCGCGCCTCCGCCTGCGAGCAGGTACGCTCGATCGCACACCGACCCCCGCCCCGCCGCTCGAGAGGGAGCGTCATGCCGTTTGACCTCGTGGCGCTCGTCGAGTGGGCGGGCTACATCGGGCTCTTCAGCATCGTCTTCGCGGAGACCGGGCTGCTCGTCGGGTTCTTGCTGCCCGGCGACTCGCTGCTCATCGCGGCCGGCCTGCTCGCGCAGCGTGGCCACTTCGTGCTCGAGCTGCTCATTCCGCTGCTCATCGTCGCGGCCATCACCGGCGACGCGACCGGCTACGCCATCGGCCGCAGCGCCGGGCCGCGCCTGTTCGCACGCGAGGATGCGCGCTTCTTCCGCCGCCGCCACCTGGACCGCGCCCGCGTGTTCTACGAGCGGCACGGAGGCCAGACGATCGTGCTCGCGCGCTTCATGGCGATCATCCGCACCTTCGCCCCCACCATCGCGGGCGCCGCCGGCATGTCCTACTCGCGCTTCACGTTCTATAACGTCACCGGCGGCATCGCGTGGGTGGGCTCGATGACGCTCGTCGGCTTCTACCTCGGTGAGGCCGTCCCAAATCTCGACGCCGTGTTGTTCCTCGTCGTCGGCGCTGTGATCGCCGCGTCGCTGGCGCCCGCCGCGTGGCATCTGTGGCGCGAGCGCCGCGCCGCCCGGCGCGTCGCCTCCGACCCCGCGCGCCGCCGCTAGCGCGCTACCTCCTGCACGTGCCGCTGCTCACAGTTCGCGCACACGAAGCGCTCGCACCCCGCGCACGCCTGCACGGTCGCGCCCCCGCAGTGCATGCACGCGCCTACCCGCGTCGTCTGCCGGAACATCACCATCGCCGCATCCTACAGCGCCCGCTCGTGCGGCGTGGCGCGCCGGCTGTTGAGGCGCGACCCCCGGCGGTCTAGCATGCCGGGGCGCCCCCAGGGAGGTCCCCGCATGCCACTGCACGTCGAGGTGAAGGACTACGTTGCCGTCGTCACGCTGGACAACCCGCCCGTCAACGCGTTCGACTCCGAGTGGCCGCTCGCCGAGACCTTCGATGCGCTCGGTGAACGCGACGACGTGCGCGTCGCCGTCATCACCGGTGCCGGCACGCGCGCCTTCTGCGCCGGCGCCGACGTGAAGCGGGCCGCCGCCGCCGCCCAGCCCGGTCCCGGCAGCCAGGCCACCGGCTCGCGCCGCGCGCGCGAGACGTTCAACTCGCTCGTCGATTGCGAGGTGCCGGTGATCGGCGCCATCAATGGCCCCGCGCTCGGCGCCGGCCTCGCCATCGCCGCGTCCTGCGACTACCTCATCGCCTCTGAGCGCGCCGTGTTCGGCCTGCCCGAGATCGACGTCGGGCTGCTCGGTGGCGCGCGCCATTTCATGCGCCTCTTCGGCCAGCAGATCACGCGCCGCGCGAACTTCACCGGCCTGCGCATCGACGCGCACGAGGCGCATCGCCTCGGCGCCGTCGTGCGCGTCGTCCCCGCCGATCAGCTGCTGGAGGCCGCGCTCGAGGATGCGCGCCTGATCGCCGCCAAGATGCCGCGCGGCGTGAAGATGGCCAAGGCCGCGCTCAACGTCATTGAGCAGCTCGACCTCAAGAACGGCTACCGCTTCGAGCAGACGCAGACCGCCATCCTCGTGCGCACCGAGGACGCCATCGAGGCCAAGCGCGCCTTCGCCGAGAAGCGCCCGCCCGTATTCACCGGCCGCTAGCCGCATGCACGCGCCGCGATGACGCTTCCCGCCGAACTCCAGCCCGGCGAGCGCGCGCTGCTCACGTGCCGCCGCCAGTGGCTGCGCTTGTATCCGTTGCTCGTGGCCCGGGCGCTCGCCGCGATCGTCTCGATCGCCGTGCCTATCGTCGTCTTCGGCCGCACCACGGGCTTCGACGGCACCGCGCGTATGGTCGCGATCGTCGCGTCCGTGCTATGGGCCGGCTACTGGCTCGTGCGCGGCTACTTCACCTGGTACCGCTACCAGCGCGACGTGTGGGTGATTACCGACCAGCGCCTGCTCGACGGCCTGCGCCGCCACTGGTTCCATCGCCAGGTCGCCTCCACCGACCTCGTGGACATCGAAGATGTGTCGATGCGGCGTGCGAGCCTGCTGCTGATGCTGTTCGACTTCGGCGATCTGCGCGTGCAGACGGCGGGCCAGCAGGCCAACTTCCTGCTCTCCGGCATCACACGTCCCGCGTACGTGCTGACCGTGCTCGACGCCGCGCGCCGCCAGCTGCGTGGCGCACAGCGACCCGCGCACGCACGCGATCGCGCACCGGCGCGCGACCGATCGCATCCGCGCACGCACGTCGTGTGTCGACTGGTGTAGACGTAACCCGCGCAGTTGCGCCATAGTGTACGTGATGGTCGGAGTGACCATCGAACGCCGCGCGCATCGTGACGCGCCTGCGTATCCGGTGTGCCGTTCAGAGAGTGAGGGAATACATGGTGCAGAGCAGGACGACTGGTACGCGTACGCGTCGCGCGTCCACCACGGTGAGCACGGGCACGCAGCCCACGGCGGCTCGGCGCACGGCTGCTGCGGGCACGACGCGTCGCACGGCTGCTGCGGGCGCTACGCGCCGTACGGCTGCTGCGGGCACGACGCGCCGCACGGCTGCTGCGGGCACGACGCGTCGCACGGCTGCTGCGGGCACGACGCGTCG
>VGPB01000176.1 GCA_016875695.1 Chloroflexota bacterium
CTATCGGGGCCCGCCGCGGGCGCCGCCGGTGCGTTCGCGGTGGCGCGCGATGCCGGGTTCGCGCGCGCCATTACGTTCGACATGGGCGGCACCTCCACCGACATCGCGCTATGCGACGGTGCGCTGCCGGCCGCGCCGGAGCTCGCGATCGGCGGCTTCACTTCGCGCACGCCGACGGTCGACGTGCACACGGTCGGCGCAGGCGGCGGCTCGATCGCGCGCCTCGACGCCGGCGGCGCGTTGCGCGTCGGACCGCACTCCGCGGGCGCCGCCCCGGGCCCCGCGTGCTATGGGCGCGGCCGCGACTGCACCGTCACCGACGCGCAGCTCGTGCTCAGGCGGCTGCCGGCGCGCGCGCTCCTCGGCGGCACGATACACCTCGACGAGCGCCGCGCGCGCATGGCGCTCGCGCCGTTCCTGTCGCATTTCGGCGGCGACCCGCATCGGGCAGCGCAGGCCGTGCTCGACGTCGTCACCGCGAACATGGAACGCGCGCTGCGGGTCGTGTCCGTGCATCGCGGCTACGACCCACGCGAGTTCACGCTCGTCGCCTCCGGCGGCGCGGGCCCGCTGCACGCGTGCGCACTCGCCGACGCGCTGGAGCTACCGCGCGTACTCGTGCCGCGCTATCCCGGCGTGCTCGCGGCGCTCGGCGCCGCCGGCGGCGACGCGACCGCATCACACGCACGCTCCGTGCTGCGGCCGCTCGACGCGGCATTGCTGCCGGCGCTCGCCGCGGCGCTCGAGGTCGTGCGCGAGGCCGCCGCGCGTGCGCTCGCTGGCACGGCGCGACCCACGGCCGTCGAGTACGCGCTGGACCTGCGCTACGTGGGCCAGTCGTACGAGCTCACCGTGGCGCTCGATGGCGGCGGCGCGACGCTCGACCTCGACCACGCGCGCCGCGACTTCGACGCGTTGCACGAGGCGCGCTTCGGGCACCACGACCCCGGGGCAGCCGTCGAGGTCGTGACGGCGCGCGCGACCGCGCGCGCAGCCGGCCCGGCGCCCGAGCTGCTCGCAGCGCTCCGCGCATCGCCGGCGGCCGCCGGGACGCGCGAAGAGCCGCAGCCCGGCCGCGCCGATGTCTGGATCGACGGCCGGCGCGTGCCTGCGGCGCTGCACGCGCGCGACGCGCTGCGCGCGGGCGACCGTATCGTGGGGCCGGCGGTCGTCACGCAACTCGACACGACAACGTACATCGCGCCGGGTTGGGTGGCACGCGTCGACGATGCGTCGAACCTCGTGCTGGAGCGCACGTGACCGCGCGCGAGCCACCGGCGCTGACCGCCGCCGACCTCGCGATCGCCGATGCGGCGCTCGCCACGGTCGCCGCCGAGATGGGCGAGGCGCTGGGTCGCAGCGCCTACTCGCCGAACATCAAGGAGCGCCGCGACTTCTCGTGCGCGGTGTTCGACGCCACCGGCGCGATGGTCGCGCAGGCCGCGCACATCCCGGTGCACCTCGGCGCGATGCCGGAGAGCGTGCGCGCGGTGCTCGCGCTCGCGCCCTACGCGCCCGGCGACGTGTACGCGCTCAACGACCCGTTCCTCGGCGGCACTCATCTGCCCGACATCACCACCGTCGCGCCGGTCTTCGCCGAAGGTGCGGGCGCCGCCGGCCAGGACGCGCCGATCGCGTTCGTGGCGACGCGCGCGCATCACGCCGACATAGGCGGCATGGCCCCCGGCTCGATGCCCATCGCGCGCGAGCTACTGCAGGAGGGCCTCGTCGTCCCGCCGCTGCGACTCGTGGCGGGCGGCGTGCTCGAGGCGGGCGCGTTCGCGCTCATCGTGCGCAACTCGCGCGCGCCGGAGGAGCGCCGCGGCGACCTGCGTGCGCAGCTCGCGGCCACCGCGCTCGGCGCGCGACGCGTCGCGGCGCTCGCCGAACGCTACGGCATCAACGGCTTCCGCGCGCGCTGCGCGGCGCTGCTCGACCACGGCGAGCGAGTCACGCGCGCGTTCCTGCGCAGCGTGCCAGCCGGCCGCTACGCGTTCGTCGACGCGCTCGAGCTCGACGACGAAGATGGGGAGAACGGCGGCGACCGCGGCGCCATCCGCGTCGCGCTCGACTGCTCCGCGGACGGCCTGCACTTCGACTTCACGGGCACGGGCGCGGAGTCGGTGGACACCTCGCTGAACGCCGTTGCCGCGGTCACGCGCTCCGCGTGCTACTACGTCGTGCGCTGCCTCGTCGGGAACGACGCGCCCGCCAACGAGGGCGGCTACCGCGCGCTGCGCTTCACGCTGCCCGAGCGGTCGCTCGTCGCCGCCGGGCCGCCGCGCGCCGTCTCCGCGGGCAACGTCGAGACGTCGCAGCGCATCGTCGACGTGGTGCTCGGCGCCTTCGCGCAGGCGCTGCCCGACCGCATCCCCGCGGCATCGCAGGGCACGATGAACAACGTGACCATCGGCGGCTTCGATCGCGCGCGCGGCCGCGCGTACGCGTACTACGAGACGATCGCCGGCGGCGCGGGCGGCGGACCGCTGCGCGCTGGCCAAGGCGGGGTGCACACGCACATGACGAACACGCTGAACACGCCGATCGAGGCGCTTCCGCTCGCCTACCCGTTCACCGTCGAGCGCTACGAGCTGCGCGCCGGCTCCGGCGGCGCCGGCCACCATCCGGGCGGCGAGGGCCTGCTGCGCGAATACCGCTTCCACGACCACGCCACGGTCACGCTCGTCACCGAGCGCCGTCGCCGGGGGCCGTGGGGCCTCGCCGGCGGCAGCGCGGGCGCGCCCGGTCGCAACGTCCTGCTCCGCGCGGGCGCGCCGCCGGAGCTGCTCCCCGCCCGCGTCCAGCTCGAGGTCGCGCCCGGCGACCGCCTGCGCATCGAGACGCCTGGTGGCGGCGGCTGGGGCGTGCCGGGTGCGTGACGGCTCGCGCTGATTGCTACAATCGTCGTGCGCGCCGTCGTGCGCCTCGCCACGGCACCGCGCCGTCGACGCAGCTACGGACGCCGAGGAGGCGGATGCCCGACCCGCCCGACCGACCGAATCGCCTGGAACGCGAGATCGACGAGATCCTTTCGAAGATCGAGCGCTTCCCGAGCGCGCGCCAGCGCCGGGCGCACGCGCAGCGGCGCTGGCTGCGTCGCGTCGGCAACGCGGTCAGCGCGCGGCAGCAAGCGTTGATGCGGGAGTTGTCGCGCATCTCCCTCTCCCAGGTGATGCTGCTGTCGTTCCTGCTGATCCTCGCGTCGTTCTTCGTGCGACGTGCGCTGCCCATCGCGTGGCCGTGGCTGATGTACGCTGGCGCCGTGCTGTTCCTGGCGAGCTTCGGGCTGATGTTGCTCGGGCGGTCCACAGGCCGCAGCGCGCCTCGCCGCTACTGGCGCGGGCGGCTCGTCTCGTACGCGCCGACGCTGAGCCAGCGGCTACGCCGCTGGTGGGATCGCAGGCCGCCGCGCTGACCCTCTCGTCCTCCACGGGCTTGTCGCTCCCCCGATTGGGCTGACCCGATGCCCCTGCCACCCGCACCGACCCCCGCCCCGCCGTCCGGCGGGCCGCCCGGCGCGCCCCACGAGCCGCTGACGGCACACGCCGCACCCGCCCGGCCACG
>VGPB01000177.1 GCA_016875695.1 Chloroflexota bacterium
GCCGGGGCGGGGTAGCATCACTCATCGGGACCTCCTTCGGAACTCGGAGCTTTCGCAACCCCAAGTCTCGTCGGAGGTCCCCCTGCAGTCAGCCGTCTCGCTGGTACGTAGTCAGTACAGCTAGACTCGAATCATGGTCCTCGACGCCGCCGCGCCACCCCGGCTGCCGCGACTCCTCGACGCGTCCCCGCCAGCGCTGGCGGCGATCCTCGCCGCGTGGGGCGAGCCCGCGTACCGCACGGGGCAGCTCGCGCGCTGGGTGCTCGCGGGCGGCGCGACGAGCTTCGACGCGATGACCGACCTGCCGGCGGCGCTGTGTGCTCGCCTCGCCGCCGCGTTCGCGCTGCCGCCGGACCGCGTGCTCGCGACGACCCACACCGACGACGGCGCGACCACGAAGCTGCTGCTGGACCTCGGCGACAGCGGCGCCGTCGAGGCCGTGCGCATGGACTACGACCCTGCGGACCTGAACGGCGGCCGCGCGCGCAGCACCGTCTGCGTCTCCACGCAGCTCGGCTGTGCGATGGGCTGCGTGTTCTGCGCCACGGGCATGCAGGGCTTCACGCGCAACCTCACGGCCGCAGAGATCCTCGCGCAGGTCCTGGTGTTCACGCGCGATGCCGCCGCGCGCCCCGTCACGAACGTCGTGTTCATGGGCATGGGCGAGCCGCTCGCGAACGCCACGGCCACCATCGACGCCATCCGCTGGCTCGTGCATCCGGACGGGCTGGCGCTACGCCAGCGCGGCATCACCATCTCGACGGTCGGGCTGCGCGCCGGCATCCGCCGGCTCGCCGCCGAGCGCCTGCAGGTCGGCCTCACGATCTCGCTGCACGCGCCCGACGACGCGCTCAGGCGCACGCTCGTGCCCACCGCCGGCGGCACGACCATCGACGAGCTGCTCGCGCTCGGGCGCGAGTATTTGGCCGCGACGGGGCGGCGCGTCACCTACGCGTACGCGCTGCTCGACGGCGTCAACGACAGCCCGGAGCAGGCCGCCGCGCTCGCGCAGCGCCTGCGCGGCGAGCATGCGCACGTCAACCTCGTGCCGTACAACCCAGTCGCCGCCAGCGGCCTGCGCCGTCCGTCGCACGCGCGCGTGCGCGCCTTTCAGCGCACGCTGCAGGCCGCCGGCATCAACGCCACCGTGCGCATCGAGCGCGGCGCGTCCATCGCCGCCGCGTGCGGCCAGCTGCGCTCCGACTACGCGCGCGCGAACACAGCGCGAGAGCTCGTGCCGCTCGAGGCGCGCACGCAGCCCGCTCGCCCGCGCTAAGGACGCTACGTCGAGGCGGGAGCCGCCTCCGCTGCGCCACCCCCGGGTGCGGCCTCGGCAGCCGCGCCGCGCGGCCGCGCGATGCGCGCGAGCACGACCGCGGCCGGCGTGAGCACGCTCACGGCCGCAGGCAGCGCCAGGTCACCGACCGTCAGCACCGAATCCAGCTCTGCGAGGCCGTCCACCGACGCCTCCAGGTACGTGGGCATCTGCGCCGGCAGCGCCTCGACCTGCACGTTGTCGACGCCATGCAGCAGCAGCGCCTTGTAGGTGTGCACGGCGGGCGCTTCGCCGATGATGTGAATCGGCACTGCCGCCTGCATGCGCCGCCCGAGGTCGACCTGGTAGAAGTCCACGTGCTGCAGCGCCTTCGAGACGGGGTGCCGCTGCACCGCGCGCACGACCACCGAGCGCGGCGCGCTCTCCCCGGCCACCGCAAGCTGGAACAGCGTATTCAGCCCGTGCTCCTGGATCAGCCGCCGCACTTCGCGCTCCGGCACCTGCACCGCCGTCGAGGCGAGACCCCGGCCGAAGATGTTCCCCGGCAGCATCCCCTCGCGCCGCATCACCGCGACGCGCTTCCCGAGCGTCTCGCGCGGCTGCGCCGCCACAGTCTCCAGCATCGGCCCGCTCCCAGTTCCGGACAGCATGAAGAGCCCTCAACGCTAGGAGCGGGCGGCCGAGGGGTCAAGCGCCGCGCCCGCGCGAGCCCTGCGGTAGGCTCCGACGGTCGAAGAGAAGGAGGAGGCGATGGAGCCGGAGCGCAAGCAAACGATGTTCGTCGACGTCGGGCGAGCCACCGAGCTACCCATGCTCATACTAGCTGTCCTGATGGTTCCGCTCCTGCTCCTCCCGGTCGCGATCGACCTGTCGGAGCGGGCAAACTCGACGGTCCTGGCTGTGGACTGGCTGATCTGGGCCATCTTCGCGGTCGAACTCGGCCTGAAAACGTACCTTGCACCGTCTGCGCGCGCGTACTTGCAGCACCATTGGTTCGACGTGCTGATCGTCGCCCTCCCGTTCCTGCGACCGCTGCGCGTCATGCGCGCGGCGCGCACCGAGCGTGCATTCCGCGCCGCGCGGTTCGGAGCCATGCTATTGCGCACGAGCGAGACCGCACGCATGGTGCTGCGTCGCCATGGGCTGCACTACTCGCTAGCAGCGATGCTTGTGCTCGTACTCGTTCTATCCGCGGCGATTACGTTCTTCGAACGATCGCACGGCGGAGCGATCGACGACCTAGGTACGGCGCTCTGATGGGCTGCGGCAACAGTCACCACAGTCGGCTACGGTGATGCGTATCCGGTATCGCCTGAAGGCTGCGGACTTGCCGTGGTGCTGATGGTCGTCGGAGTCGGCCTCTTCAGCATCCTTACCGCCAACCTGGCGTCGTATTTCGTCGACTCGGAACGCCGCGAGGCGATCGTGACCCTGGAGGACCTGATGGCCGAGTTGAAGGAACTCGAGCGTCGGAGCGACGCCATGATCCCACCAGCTGCCCCGTGACCTCCGTGCTCGGAGTCGACGTCGGGGGGACGTTCACGGACTTCCTGCTGTGGCAAGACGGCGCGCTGCGCGTGCACAAGCGGGCGTCGACGCCGGACGACCCCGCGCGCGCCGTGCTCGAGGGGCTCGATGCGCTCGGCGTCGCGCCCGCGCTCATCGTGCACGGCTCGACCGTCGCGACGAATGCGGTGCTCGAGCGCCGCGGCGCGCGCACCGCACTCGTCACCACCGAGGGCGTGCGCGACCTGCTGCGCATCGGCCGGCAGGCGCGCACGCAGCTGTACGCGCTCGAGCCGGAGGCCCCGCCCCCGCTCGTCGCGCCCGAGCTCGCGTTCGAGCTGCACGCCCGGCTGCGCCCGGACGGCAGCGTGGAGCTCGCACCGGACCACTCCGAGGTGCGCAACCTCGTGCGCGAGGCCGAAGAAGCCGGCGCCGAGGCGCTCGCCGTCTCGCTGCTCTACGCCTACGCGAACCCTGCCCTCGAGGAGCTGTTCGACCAGGTCGCGGCCCCGAGCGGCATGTACCTCGCGCTCTCCTCGCGCGTCTCGTCCGAGTACCGCGAGGTCGAGCGCACAACGACGACCGTGCTCAACGCGTACGTCGGCCCGGTGATGGCGGGCTACCTCGCACGGCTCGCGGACAGGCTGGCCGCGCGCGGCGTGCCTGCCCTGCGCATCGTGCAGTCCGATGGCGGCACGGCCGACGCCGCGCGCGCCGCGGCGCTCCCCGTCGCGACCCTGCTATCGGGGCCCGCCGC
>VGPB01000178.1 GCA_016875695.1 Chloroflexota bacterium
GGCCCCGGGACCGCGGACATCACCGCGGGACCGGCGATGCCACGCGCCGCGGCAGAGCGCGCGCTCGCCGCGGGCATCGCGCTGCTCGAGGACGAGCGCGCGGCGGACGGCGTCGACATCGTCGCGTGCGGGGAGATGGGCATCGGCAACAGCACCGCCGCGGCCGCGATGGTTGCGGCGCTGACCAGGCGACCGGCACGCGCCGTAACCGGCCGCGGCACCGGCGTCGACGATGCGCGCTACGAGCGCAAGGTCGCAGCGGTAGAACAGGCGCTGGCCGCGAACCGGCCGGCGCCTGCGGACGGCGTCGGCGTGCTCGCGGCGTTGGGCGGGTACGAGATCGGCGTGCTCGCCGGGGCATACTTGGCGGCGGGCGCCGCGCGCGTGCCCGCCGTCGTCGACGGCCTGATCTCGAGCGCGGCGGCGCTGGTAGCGTGCGCGCTCGCGCCGGAACTGCGCGGCTACCTCGTGGCGGGGCATCGCTCCACCGAGCCGGGGCACGCGGCGGCGCTCGATCAGCTGGGGCTCGCGCCGCTGCTGGACCTCGGGCTGCGGCTGGGCGAGGGCAGCGGCGCGGCGCTCGGCCTCACGCTGTGCGTAGCGGCGTGCCGGCTGCTCGACGAGATGGCCACGTTCGACGAGGCTGGCGTGACGGCTTCGGCGGACGCCGTGCAGCCGGAGGCATAGCGCCATGCAGCAGGCGGATGGCGCGCGCCGGCCGCGGCCGGCGCTAGTCGGGGGTGTGGTGGCCTGGCTGTCGGGGCTGCTCGTCGCGCTCGAGTTCCTGACGCCGCTGCGGCTACGCCGCGTGCGGCAGTGGGAGGACCGCGCGTTCGGGGCAGCGCTAGGGTGGTTCCCGGCGATCGGACTGCTGCTGGGCGTGGCGCTGCTGCTGCTCGATCGCGCGCTCGAGCGCCTGCTGCCGGTGGGGCCGGCGTCGGCGCTGCTGGTGGCGACACTCGCACTGCTCTCGGGCGGGCTGCACCTCGATGGCGTGGCCGACACGGCGGACGGCATAGCGGTGCAGGCGGACCGCGCGACGCGCCTGGGCGTGATGAGCGAGGGCGACATCGGGCCCGCGGGAGTGATGTCGCTCGCGCTGGTGCTGCTCGTGCAGTGGGCGGCGATCGCGTCGCTCGAACCGCCGTTGCGCTCAGCGGCGCTGGTGCTGGCGCCGGCGCTGGGGCGGTGGGCTGTGACGCCGGTCGCGCTGGCGTTCCCGCCAGCGCGACCGAAGGGCGTCGGTCACGCGCTGCAGCAGGGCCTGTGGCCGAGCGCATTGCCGCTCTCGACGCTGCTCGCGGTGGCGGCGGCGGTCGCGCTGTTCGGGCTGCCCGGGCTCGTGCTGGTGATTGTCGCCGGCGTGGCGGCGCTCGTGATCGGCGGCGCCGCGGCGCGGCTGTTGCAAGGCGTGACCGGCGACGTGTTCGGCGCGTGCGTCGAGGTAGCGCAAGTCGCGGTGCTACTCGCGTGCGTCGCGGCGCTCGAGCGCGGCTGGCTCGAGCCAACGTTCCTCACGTGAGCGCGCCGGTGCTGATGGTGCTGGGCACGGCGTCGAGCGCCGGCAAGTCGGTGCTGGTCACGGCGCTGTGTCGCATCTTCCGGCAGGACAGTGTGCGCGTCGCGCCGTTCAAGGCGCAGAACATGTCAAACAACGCCGCCGTCACCGCCGATGGCGGCGAGGTCGGCCGCGCGCAGGCGGAACAGGCCGCAGCCGCAGGCGTGGCGCCGACGGTGGCGATGAACCCTGTCTTGCTCAAGCCGGAGGGCGACCGCACGTCGCAGCTCGTCGTCGAGGGGCGCGTGCGCGGGCTGCTGCACGCGGGCGCGTTCGCCGAGCGCAACGCGCTGTGGGACGTCGTCGTTGGAGCGCTCGAGACGCTGCGGTCGGAGTACGAGCTGGTGATCGCGGAGGGCGCGGGGGCGGCGGTGGAGCCGAACCTGCGCGCGGGCGACATCGTGAACCTGCGCGTGGCGCTGCACGCTCAGGCGCCAGTGCTGCTCGTCGTCGACATCGATCGCGGCGGCGCGTTCGCGCACCTGCTCGGCACGCTCGCGCTGATGGAGCCGGCAGAGCGGGCGCTCGTGCGCGGCTTCGTGGTGAATCGCTTCCGCGGCGATCCCGCGCTGCTCACGCCTGCGCTCGACGACATCGAGGCGCGCACCGGCGTGCCGGTGCTCGGCGTCGTACCGTGGCTGCCGCAGCTGCGCGTCGCACAGGAGGACGCGGTCGTACTGGAGCGTGCGAACGAGGCGCGCGACGCACCACTCGACGAGCACGCGAGCTTCGACGTGGCGGTGGCGCAGTTCGCGCGCATCGCCAACTTCGACGACCTCGAGCCGCTAGCGGCGGAGCCGGGAGTGCGCGTGCGCTGGGTGACGCGGCCGGAAGAGCTGGGCGCGCCGCAGCTGATCGTGCTGCCCGGGACGAAGGCGACGATCGCGGACCTCGCCGCGCTGCGCGCGAGCGGACTCGCCGGCGCGATCGTGGAGCGCGCGCAGGGTGGCACGCCGGTGCTCGGGCTGTGCGGTGGCTACCAGATGCTCGGCGCCGAGCTGCACGACCCGGACGGCGCGGAGGCCCCGGCCGGCACAAGCGTGCCGGGGCTGGGCCTGCTGCCGGTGGTCACGACGTTCGCGGCGGAGAAGGTGACGCGCCGGGCGCGCGGCGTGCTGCGGGCGGCGGCGGGGCCGTGGAGCGAGGCGAGCGGCCTCGACGTCGAGGGGTACGAGATCCACATGGGGCGCACCGACCCGCTGCCCGGCGCGGGCACGCTGGCGCCGCTGCTCGCGCTCGAGGGCGGGCCAGACGGCGCCGTGAGCGCCGACGGCCGCATCGCCGGCTGCTACGTGCATGGGCTGCTGCACAACGACGGGCTGCGCCGCGCGTTGCTTGCGGCGCTCGGCCACCGCGCGCCCAGCGACGCGCCGGCGTACAACCGCGAGCGCGAGTTCGACCGGCTCGCAGCCCACGTGCGCGCGCACCTGGACGTCGCGCGCGTGCGCGCGCTCGTCGGCCTCGCGCCGGACGCGCACGCGTAGCGTGGGCGAGGTCTGGTTCGTCACCGGCGGCGCGCGCTCGGGCAAGAGCCGCTTCGCCGAGCGACTCGCCGCGGAGAGCAGCCGCGCCGTGGTGTACGTCGCGACGATGGAGCCGTCCGACGAGGAGCTCGTGGAGCGCATCGCGCGGCATCGCGCGGAGCGGCCCGCGGCGTGGCGCACGGTCGAGGCGCCGCGCGAGCTGTTCGCCGCAGTGGCCACGCAGCCGCCCGGCGCGTGCGTGATCGTCGATTGCCTGTCGCTGTGGGTGTCGAACCTGCTCCTCGCGCTCGGCGAGGCGCCGCCGAGCGGAGCACTCGACGCGCTGGACGCGCGCATCGACGGCGAGCTCGGCGCGCTGCTCGGGCGCGCGCGCGAGCGCACGGCGCCGCTCGTGCTGGTGAGCAACGAGGTGGGCAGCGGCCTGGTGCCGGAGCTGCCGCTGGGCCGCGCCTACCGCGACGTGCTCGGCCGCGCGAACCAGCGCGCCGCGGCGGGC
>VGPB01000179.1 GCA_016875695.1 Chloroflexota bacterium
CACGCTGGCCGCGGACGACCCGCGCCGCTACGCGTGGGTGGTGGTGCTCGCGCGCGCGGGCTTCGACCCGCGCGAGGTGAAGCACGACCTGTTCGCCACCGACCACGCCGCGGTTGGCGCCGCGATCACCGACGCCTGGCGGCTGCCCGGCGCACTCGCCTGCGCCGTGGCCGGGCACCACGACGGCGACGGCGGCGCGCTGGGCGATGCCCTGTGGCAGGCGCGCCATGCCGCGACGCTGCTCGGCCTCGGCGACGACGTGCTGCCCGGGGGCGGGGGCAGCAGCGTGGGCGCACGGAGGGGCGCGCCCACGCTGCTGCAGGCCGTCGAGTGGTACCGCGCCGCGATCACGGGCCGCGCGTAGCGCGGGGCGCCCTCACCCACCGACCCCCTCTCCCCGCTGCGGGGCGAGGCGGAGCTTGACGCGCGACGTCCACGCGGAGCGCGACCCAGCGGCGGAGCGCCGCGGCCGTGCGCACGCCCTCCGCCGCGACGTAGTACCAGCCGGCGGACGCGCACCCGGTGAAGTCGAACGGGCGCGCGTGCGACGCGCACGCGGCGCGGGCCGCCGCCGCAGGGGGCACGCGCGCGATCAGCTCGTCGCCGAGCACGCCGCAACACATGCGGCCGCCAAGCATGCAGCCGACGCCACCAAACATCTTGCGCTCGCTCAGCGCGGTCGCCTCGCCCTCGTCGACGAGCGCACCGAGCAGCGCGCGCACGCGCTCAGCCAGCCACTCGTCATACGCCATCGCCAGCCTCGCGCTGCGTCGCGGTGGGTGGGGGCTCGGCCCAGCTGGCGAGCGGGCGCACGCGCACGACAACCGACTTGAACGCCGGCGTGCGCGAGCGCGCATCGAGGCGGCGCGACACGAGCGCGTTCGCCTCCGGGTAGTACATCGCGAGATTGCCCGCGCGGATCGGCGCGATCGCCACGAGCACCCGCATGCTGCCGGCCGCGCTCTCGACGGTGACCGGATCGCCCTCCGCCACCCCGAGCCGCGCGGCGTCTTCGGCGGCCATCATCACGACGTCGCGCCGCCGGTTGCCGCGGTACAGGTCTTCCTCGTCGTACACGACCGTGTTGAACTGCCCCTCCGAGCGCAGCGTCATGAGGCGGAACTCGCCCGCGGCGAGCGGCTCGTCGGGCAGCGGCGTGACCGCGAAGCGCGCGCGGCCCTCGGCCGTCGCGAAGCGCGCGTCGTGGAACGTGCGGCCCGCGACCGCGAACTCGCGCCGCGTCTCGTCGATCGCGGCGGCCGCGGCGTAGCCCGGCACGACGCGCGCGATGCCCTCGCGCAAGGTGCGGTGCGAGCGCAACGCGCCCCAGTTGAAGCGGCCGGCCGGCAGCACGCGCTCGGCGAGCTCGGCGAGCACGTCGACCTCGGAGCGCAGCTCGCCGGCGATCGCCGGGCGGCCGCCCTCCGACAGGCGCACGAAGTTGAACATCGACTCCTGCGTTGTGGCCTGGTCCTCCTCGTCGCGCGCGCGCACGGGGAGGACGAGCGCAGTCCGGCCGCGGCCGTGCACGTGGCCCTCGTTCAGTTTCGTCGTGAGCGACACCGTGAGCGGCACGCGGCGCAGCGCAGCGCCGGCCCACTCGCGATCCGGGTTGCTCGCGAAGAGGTTGCCGCCGAGCAGCAGCGCGGCGTCGATCTCGCCGCGCTCCGCCGCGAGCATCGAGCCGTACGTGTCGAGGCCGGGCTCGCGCGGCACGGTGATGCCGTAGGCAGCCTCGAGCGCGGCGGCGAACGCCTCCTTGAGCGCGGGCGCGAGGCCCATCGATCCCACGCCCTGCACGTTCGAGTGGCCGCGGATCGGCAACAGGCCCGCCCCCGGCTTGCCGAGCCACCCGCGCGCGAGCGCGACGTTGGTGAGCGCGAGCACGTTGTCAACGCCGTGCGCGTGGTGCGTCAGCCCCATCGCCCACGCGACGATGCCGCGCTCGGCGCGCGCGACGAGGCTCGCCGCCGCCTCGATGTCGGCGCGCGGGACGCCGCTCGCGGCGACGAGCGTGTCCCAGTCGGCGGCCTGCACGTCGGCGTGCACGGCGTCCCAGCCGGCGGTGTGCGCCTCGACGAACGCGTCATCGACGGCACCGCGCCCGAGCACGGCCTTAAGCAGCGCCTTCGCCAGTGCCACGTCGCCGCCGATGTGCGGCTGCAGGTACAGGTCGCTGACGGTGGAGCCGAGCGCGAGGCTGCGCACGTCCGAGGGGATGCGGAAGCGCTCGAGGCCGAGCTCGCGCAGCGGGTTCACGACGATCACCACGCCGCCGCGCTTGCGCAGTGCGATGAGCTGCGTGATCAGCCGCGGGTGGTTGCTGGCGGGATTCGCCCCGGCGACGATCGCGAGGTCCGCTTGCCCGAGGTCGTCGAGCGTGACGGACGCGGTGCCGGAGCCGTACACCTCGTTGAGCGCGACGCCGGAGGCGCTGTGGCAGTAAAAGGAGCAGTTGTGGATGTGCGGGCTGCCGTACGCGCGCGCGACCAGCTGCAGCAGGAACGCCGCCTCGTTGCTCGAACGGCCCGAGCTGTAGAAGAAGGTGCGTCCCGGCGTGGTGGCGCTCAGCGCGCCGGCCGTGCGCGTAAGCGCCTCGTCCCAGCCGACGCGGCGGAAATGCGTGTCGCCGGCCTCGGCGACGATCGGAAACGCGAGGCGTCCGAGGCGCTCGAACTGCGCCGAGGTCAGCTGCGCGAGCGCAGCGATGGGCGTATCACGAAAGAACGCCTCGCGAATCGCGCCCTGCATGTCGCCGGCCTGGGCCTGCACGGACTTCTTGCAGAACTCGGGGAAGTGCCCCGCCTCGTTAACCATGCCGCCGAGCTGACCGCCCATGCCGAGCGCGCAGGTCTTGCACGCGTTACGCGAGCGCATGCGGCGCACGAACTCGAGCGGCGCGCCGGAGCGCAGCGCGCCCCGCAGCGTGTAGACGATCGCCGGAAACCCGCCGCCCGCAGAGACGCGAGGCTTCGCCATGACGCGCAGCGTAGCGCGTGCGGACGCCGCGCGTGAGCCAGCACGTGGCGGCGGTCGTGCTGGCGGGCGGACGCGGCAGCCGCCTCGGCGGCGACAAGGTCGCCGCGCGCGTCGGCGGCCGCACGCTGCTCGCACGCGCGCTCGCGGCAGCCGCCGCCGTCGCCGGCGAGCTCGTGGTCGTCGCCGCGCCGGGGCAGGTGCTCACCGCTCACGACACGCCCGCCCCGCTGCGAGTCGTGCGGGACCCCGAGGCGTACGCCGGGCCGCTGCCGGGCATCGTCGCGGGGCTGGACGCAGTGCGCGCGCCCGTCGCGCTGCTACTGCCGTGCGACCACCCGTTCCTGCGGCCGACGCTGCTGCGCGCGCTGCTCGCCTGCCTCGACGGCGCGCCGGTGGTGCTGCCGCGCTACGACGGCCGCGCGCAGCCGCTGCCGAGCGCGGCCGT
>VGPB01000180.1 GCA_016875695.1 Chloroflexota bacterium
ACGCCGCGCGCACAAACCCGCAGCGCAACGACGGCGCGTGGCTCGGGCGGTGGCAGCGCGCCGACGCCGCTGCGCGTGACGCGCTGTGCGCCGCAGTCGACGCGCTCGACGAGCCGTTTGAGGGCGCCGCGCCGCAGGCGCTCGCCCGCGTGCTGCCCGACGGTGCGACGCTCGTCGTTGGCAACTCCATGCCCGTGCGCGACGTCGATGCCTTCTTCCCCGCGTCTGCGCGCGACGTTCGCATCGTTGGCACGCGTGGCGGCTCCGGCATCGACGGCGTGGTGTCGACGGCCGTCGGTGCGGCCGCGGCACGAAGCGGACCGGTCGTGCTGCTGATCGGCGACCTCTCGTTCCTGCACGACCTCAACGGGCTGTGGGCGCTGCGCCGCCACGCCCTCTCGCTCACCGTGTTGCTCGTGAACAACGACGGCGGCGGCATCTTCCACTTCCTGCCGCAGGCGGACGCGGCCACGCCCGACGAGTTCGAGCAGTGGTTCGGCACCCCGCACGGGCTCGACTTCCGCCACGCGGTCGCGCTGCACGGCGGCCACTACGAGTTGCTGGAGGGTGCGCGCTGGGACGCGCGCGCGGCGGCCGCACTCGCGCGCCCCGGGCTGTCCGTGCTCGAGCTGCGCACCGAGCGCCGCCGCAACGTCGAGCTACATCGGCAGGTCTGGCCGCAGGTCGCGCGCGCCGTCGACGCCGCGCTCGCGACCGCCGCCCGCTGACCCCGATGCCGCGCGTCGCGCTCACCGGCACGGCACCGCCCGGCATCACGCTGCACGCCGAGGTTGCAGGGCAGGGCCCGCCGCTCGTGCTGCTGCATGGCTTCACCGGCTCGGCTTCGAGCTGGACGCCGTTCGTCGAGGCGGTCGCCGGCGAGTGGCTGACGATCGCCGCCGACGTCGTCGGCCACGGCGCCTCCGACGCCCCCGAGGCGCTCGACCACTACCGCATGGAGGCCGCCGCCGCCGACCTCGTCGCGCTGCTGCGCGCGCTCGGTCATCAGCGCGCGTGCTGGCTCGGCTACTCGATGGGGGCGCGCGTCGCGCTGCACGTCGCGGCGTTGCACCCGGAGGCGACGGCCGCGCTCGTGGTCGAGGGCGGCAATCCCGGCATCCGAGACGCCGCCGAGCGCGCGGCGCGCGTCGCGTCCGACGAGGCGCTCGCAGAGCGTATCGAGCGCGAGGGCGTGCCGGCGTTCATCGACTTCTGGGAGGCGGTCCCGCTGTTCGCCACGCAGCGCGAGCTCCCCTCGGCGACATGGGACGCGCAGCGCGCCGGGCGCCTGCGCAACTCGCCGCGCGGGCTCGCCAACTCCCTTCGAGGCATGGGCGCCGGCGCCCACGCGCCGCTCTGGGACCGCCTCGCCGCGGTGGCGGCGCCCGCGCTCGTGCTCGCGGGCGAGCGCGACGAGCGCTACGCCGCCATCGGCCGCGAGCTCGCGGCGGCACTTCCCGGGGCCACAGTGCACCTCGTCCCCGGCGCAGGGCACAATACGCACCTTGAGCGGCCGGCCGCGTTCACGGTCGCGGTCAGTGAGTTCTTGCGGGGTGTCGCACGCCTCGCGACATCGCATAGGAGGACATCTTGACCATCGCATGGGAGCAGGTGGGCGAGCACTCTGACATCCTCTACCACAAGGCCGAGGGCATCGCGAAGATCACCATCAACCGGCCGGAGGTGCACAACTCCTTCCGCCCGCAGACGCTCGACCAGATGGACTGGGCGTTCCGCGACGCGCATCACGACCCCGACATCGGCGTGGTGCTGCTCACCGGCGCTGGCGGCCGTGCGTTCTGCGCGGGCGGCGACCAGCGCGTGCGCGGCGAAGGCGGCTACGTCGACGACCAGGGCGTCGCGCGCCTGAACGTGCTGGAGCTGCAGCGCTACATCCGTACGTTGCCGAAGCCGGTGATCGCGCTCGTCGCCGGTTACGCCATCGGCGGCGGCCACGTGCTGCACGTCGTTTGCGACCTCACGATCGCCGCCGAGAACGCGCGCTTCGGGCAGACCGGCCCGCGTGTCGGATCGTTTGATGCCGGCCTCGGCTCCGCGCAGCTCGCGCGCATCGTCGGCCACAAGAAGGCGCGCGAGATCTGGTACCTCTGCCGCCAGTACGATGCGCAGCAGGCGCTGCAGATGGGCCTCGTCAACGCTGTCGTGCCGCTCGACCAGCTCGAGGACGAAGGCGTGCAGTGGGCGCGCGAGATCCTCAATCACTCGCCGATTGCGATCCGCTTCCTGAAGGCGGGCTTCGTCGCCGACACCGACGGCATCGTCGGCGTGCAGCAGCTCGCCGGCGACGCGACGATGCTGTTCTACATGACGGAGGAGGGTAAGGAAGGGCGCAACGCCTTCCTCGAGAAACGGCCGCCTAACTTCCGCCAGTTCCCGCGGCTGCCGTGAGCGGCGTGCGTCCGCACCCCCACGGCCTGCGCATCTGGCTGCTCGCGATGCGGCTGCCGACGCTCACCGCGTCGGTCGCGCCCGTCGTCGTCGGCTCGGCGCTCGCGATGCGCGACGGCCGCTTTGCGCTCGGCCCCGCCGCCGCGGCGCTCCTCGGCGCGCTCGCCATCCAGGCCGGCGCCAACCTCGCGAACGACCTCTCCGACTTTCGCCGCGGCTCCGACACCGTGCACCGTCTCGGCCCGCCCCGCGTGACGCAGCAGGGCTGGCTCAGCCAGCGCGAGGTCGCGTGGGGTGTGGTCGCGGCTTTCGCCGTCGCGACCGCGATGGGCGCCTACCTCACGTCGGTCGCCGGCTGGGCCGTAATCGCGATCGGCCTCTCGTCGATGCTCGCCGCGGTCGCCTACACCGGCGGCCCGCTGCCGTACGGCTACCGCGCGCTCGGCGAGCTGTTCACGTTTCTGTTCTTCGGCCTCGTCGCGGTCGTCGGCACGTACTACGTGCACGCCGAGCACGTGACGGGCGACGTGCTCGCCGCGGCGATCCCCGTGGGGCTCACCGTCACCGCGATCCTCATCGTGAACAACGTGCGCGACATCGAGACCGACCGCGCAGCCGGCAAGCGCACGCTCGCCGTCGTGCTCGGGCGGCGGCGCACGCGCGCGCTGTACGTCGTGATGGTCGGCGCGGCCTACGTCGCGGTCGGCGCGCTCTGGCTCTTCGGCGACTTCCCGTGGTGGACGTTCCTGTCGTGGCTGTCGCTGCCGCTCGCCGTCGCGCCCGTCGAGGCGGTCGTATCGCGCGTCGATGGCCCTTCGCTCAATCACGCGTTGCGCGCGACCGCGCGACTGCACCTCGTGTTCGCGCTGCTGCTCTCCGTCGGCTTCGGGGTGAGCGAGCGCGCATGAGCGCGGCGGGCGACCCGGGGCCTGCGCTCGCGCAGCCCGAGGCAGCCGCGCTCGACGCGCCGCCGCTCGTGGCGCTGCGCTGG
>VGPB01000181.1 GCA_016875695.1 Chloroflexota bacterium
CGCCGAGCAGCTCGAGCGCGGGTGGCACCCCGGCGCGCAACTCGCCGTGTATCGCGACGGCGTGCTCGCGCTCGACCTCGCCGGCGGCCACGCGGGGCCCGGGCGTTCGTTACGCGCCCGCGACCGCATGCTGCTGTTCTCCGCCACCAAGCCGCTGCTGGCGCTCTGTATCCACCGCCTGCACGAGCGTGGGCTGCTGCCGTACGATGCGCCGCTCGCGCGCTGGTGGCCGGAGTTCGCACGGCACGGCAAAGGCGCCGTGACCGTGCGCCACGTGCTCACGCACGCCGGCGGCTTCCCGCAGCTCCCCCCGACCTTCGACTGGTCGCGTGTCGACGACTGGGAGTACGTCGTGGCCGAGACGGCTGCCCTGCCCGCTGCGTGGGAGCCGGGCACTGCCATCGGCTACCACCCCGTCACCTACGGGTGGGCGCTCGGCGAGCTCGCGCGCCGCATCGACGGCCGCGAGCCCCGCCAGCTGATGCACGACGAGTTGTTCGCCCCGCTGGGCGTCGCCGCCGAGCTTTCGCTCGGTCTCGACGACGCGCGGCGCGACGCGCGCGTGCCCGTGTACGCCTGCTCCGAGCTGACGCGACGCGACCCCACCGGCTGCGAGCGCTCCACCTCGCGCATTACTGAGCTCTTCAACGGCGAGGCCATGGCGCGCGCAGGCGCCCGCGGTGAACGCGTACGGCACTGCGCGCGCGCTCGCGCGCTGCTACGCCGCGCTGCTCCCCGGCGGCGAGCCGCCGGGCGGCCCGCTGCTTACGCCCGCCACGCTCGCGTACACCGTCGCCCCGCACGCCGAGACGGCGTTCGACCTGACCCAGGAGGTGCCCAAGCGCTATGCGCTCGGCTGGTACGCGAGTGGCTTTGCGGGCGACCCCTTCGACTACCACGACGGCCCCGGCGTCTTTGGCCACGCCGGCCAGCAGTCGTCCGTCGCGTACGCCGATCCGCGCTACGGCCTCGGCGTCGCCTACCTCACCAACGGCCTGCAGGCGCCCGACATCGTCACGCAGCGCATGGCTGAGATGGCCGCCGCCCTGCGCGCAGCCTGCGCCTGAAGCACCGCGCGCAGCCCGCGCCTATTCGCCGCGCCCGCGCCGCGCTCGACGCTGCCGCCGTCGTCGCGCGTGCTCCGGCCGCGCCGAGCTCGGCGCGATGGGCGGCGGTGGCGCGTGGCGCGCCATCGCCGAGCGCGTCGCGCGCCGCGTCATCCGCCGCGCCAGGCGCAGCGACCAGTACGCCGCCGTCGCGGCCAGCGGCAGCACCAGCAGCGTCGACTGCCAGTCGCCGCGCGTCGTCAGCAGCGTCAGCCCGGACGAGGCGGCGGTGACCACGAGCGTCAACAGCAGCAGTTGCCGGTGCGCCGCGCGGTCCATCGCTGCTCCCATCCGTAATCGCCCCGTACGATACGGCCGCCGGGGCGTGCGCAGCGCGTCAGCGCGTACTCGCAGGCGTGCATATACTGACTGAGCTCGCCCTTCCTGCGCGCCCTCGCCGCGAGGCGCTGCGCGGCGCGGGTGCTTGGAGGCACAGTGGTGCGGTGGGGGAGCCCCGGGGTCGCGGCAGGCGTCGCGGAGCCCGTGTCCGGCTCGGCCACCGATCGATTCCACGGCGTGCGCCTCCCTGACGACTTCGATCCGCTTGCGCTGCTCGCGCGCCCGCACGCGCACGGCGTCGTCGCCAGCTACGAGCGCCCGGACCGTGGCTTCGCGCTCGTCGCCGTCGGCGCTGCCGCACAGCTCGCACTCGAGCCGGGCGCTCCGATCGCCGCCTTGCGCGACCCCGCGCGCGCGCTGCTCGGCCGCCCCGTCGCGCACGAGCACGACGCGTTGCGTCCGAGGCTCCTCGGCGGCTTCGCGTTCGATCCCGCCCGCGCGCCGGCGGGGCCCTGGACGGGCTTCCCCGCGGGCTCGCTGCTGCTGCCGCGGCTGCTCTTCGTGCGCGACGGCGCGTGCTCGGGCGTCGTGCTTGCGCCCGGCGTCGACCGCAGCGAACTCGCTGTGCTGCTCGCGCGCGTCGCGTTCGCCGCGCCGCCCGCTGAGCCCGCCGCGCCGCCCCGCGTGGTGCAGGACTTCGACGGCGGCGCGTGGCAGCCGGCCGTGAGCAAGCTAGCCGCTAGCGTGCGCGACGGACGCTACGAGAAAGTGGTGCTCGCCGCCCAGCGCGAGCTCGCCGGGGACGAGCCGATCGACCCCGGCGCGACGCTCGAGCGGCTGCGCGCCGGGTACCCGCACTGCCACGTGTTCAGCTTCGTTGCCGACGGCGCGACCTTCCTCGGCGCCACCCCCGAACTGCTCGTGTCCGTCGCCGGTGGCGCGGTGCGCGCGCTCGGCCTCGCTGGCTCTGCGCGCCGCGGCATGACGCCCGCCGAGGACGACGCGCTCGGAGCGGTGCTCCTCGCGAGCGCCAAGGACCGCCGCGAGCACGAGATCGTCGTGCGCGCGCTGCGCCTCGGGCTCGCGCCGCTCACCGACGCGCTGCATGCGCCGGCTGAGCCCGAGCTGCTGCGTCTGCCGAACATCCAGCACCTCGCGACCGGCGTGCACGCGCGCGCCCGCGAGGGGACCGACCTGCTCGCGCTGATCGCCGCCCTCCACCCCACACCCGCCGTCTGCGGCTGGCCGACCGACACCGCGCGCCGCGCGATCCGGGCGCACGAGCGCTTCGAGCGCGGTTGGTACGCGGGCGCCGTCGGCTGGCTCGACGCCGCCGGCGAGGGCGAGTTCGCCGTCGCGCTGCGCTCGGCGCTGGTGCGTGGCTCGCGCGCCTGGGTTTTCGCCGGCGCCGGCATCATGGGCGACTCGTGCGCCGAGGACGAGCTCGCGGAGATCGAGCTCAAGTCGCGCCCCCTCACCGGCGCGCTCACCGGCGGCCGCGCCTGAGCGAGCCTGCATCCGCCGCAGCGCTCGCCGAGCAGAGCGTCCGCATGCTCGCCACGCAGCTGCGCGCCAGCGGCGTCGCGCACGCCGTGATCGCCCCCGGCTCGCGCTCGACGCCGCTCGCGCTCGGCATCGCGCGCACGCGCGGCATCACCGCGTGGCTGCAGCTCGACGAGCGCTCGGCCGGCTATTTCGCGCTTGGCCTCGCGCGGCAGCTGCGCGCGCCGGTCGCGCTCGTGTGCACCTCCGGCACCGCCGCCGCGAACTTCGCGCCGGCCGTGATCGAGGCGTACCTGTCGCGCATCCCGCTCGTCGTGCTCACGGCCGACCGCCCGCCCGAGCTGCGCGACGTGGGCGCGAACCAGACGATCGACCAGCGCGCGCTGTACGGCGCGCACGTGAAGTGGGCGCTCGAGTTGCCGTTGCCCGACGCATCGCTCGGCGTGCTGCGCCAGGCCGGGGCCGCCGCCGCGCGCGCAGTCGCCGTCGCCCGAGGCGCG
>VGPB01000182.1 GCA_016875695.1 Chloroflexota bacterium
CGGCGCAAGCTCGTGGAGCAAGTCTGCGGCTGGGTGAAGACCGTGGGCGGCGGGCGCAAGCTGCGCTTCCTGGGGCTCGCCCGCAACCGCTGCTGGCTCGAGTTCACGGCCGCCGCCTACAACCTCGCGCGCATGGCGAAGCTGGAGGTCGCCGCCTAGCCTCCGTGCGTCCGCGACCGTGCCGCAGAACCCCAACAACGCAACGTCACGACAGCGATGGGTGGCTGCCGGCCCCTCCCCTCCGTCCTCTACCATCTGCCTGCGCTCCTTCAGCAGCCTGCTAATGAGAGCGTTCCGCCGAGCGGCTCACATCTCGCCGTCCTGGGCACCAAACGACGAGAGCCAACGGCGAAGGCCTTCCCCGAAAGTCGGCGCCCGACACGCCGGCTACGCGAACCGCCTGACGCATCCACGTTGAATGTCCGTGGCACGCATCGGGGCGCGCCAGGGGCGCAGCCCCTCGCAGGAAGGGGGCGGGCGGGCGAGTCCCCCACCGCGAAGCGGTGTCGACACCTCCCGCGGCGCAGCGACCTACAGCTTGCCGCGGCGAATCAGCTCCTCCGCGATCTGGATCGCGTTCGTCGCCGCGCCTTTGCGCAAGTTGTCCGTCACGCACCACAGCGCCACGCCGTGCTCGACGGACGGGTCGACGCGTAGCCGCCCCACGAACGCGCGGTCGTCGCCCGCCGTATTCAGCGGCGTCGGGTACACCGACGCCGCTGGCTCGTCGCGCAGCGCGAGCCCCGCCTGTGCCTCCAGCGCCGCGCGCAGCTCGACGAGCGGCGCGGGGCCGTCGAACTCCACGTGCACCGCCTCGGCGTGCCCGACGATCGTGGGCACGCGCACGCACGTCGCCGAAAATGCCAACTCCGGCAGGTGCAGGATCTTGCGCGTCTCGTTGCACATCTTCGCCTCTTCGGCCGTGTACCCATCCTCGCCGAAGACGTCCACCTGCGGCATCACGTTCAGCGCGATCTGGTGCGGGTACACCGAGGGCGCGGGCAGCGGCTCCCCACGGCCGTACGCGCCGAGCTGCGCCTGCAGCTCCGCCACTGCCTGGGCGCCCGTCCCGGAGACCGCCTGGTATGTCGCCGCCACCACGCGCCGCAGCGGCGCCACCTGGCGCAGCGCGTGCAACGCCATCACCAGCGGCGTCGTCGTGCAGTTCGGGATCGCGAGGATGCCCTCGTGCCAGTCGACATCGTCGCCGTTCACCTCGGGCACCACGAGCGGCACGTTCGCTTGCATGCGGAACGCCGAGCCATCGTCGATCATCACCGCGCCGAGCTTCGTAACCTCCGGCGCCCACTGCCGCGACGCCGCCGATGTCGCCGAGCAGAACACGAGGTCCGCACCGCGCAGCGCTTCTAGCGTCGTCTCCTCGACGGCGAGCGTCTCGCCGCGGAAGCGCAGCAGCCGCCCCGCCGAGCGCTTCGTCGCGAGCAGCTTCAGCCCACCGATGGGGAACTGGCGCTCCTCGGCCACGCGGAGGAACACCTCCCCGACCGCCCCCGAGGCGCCGATCACGGCGACGTTCGGCTGCTGCCTGCTCATGCGACTGCGCTCCTTCAAGAGCCTCAGCGGAACGTCAATGATAGCGAGGTCGACAGCGTACCGCCGCAGGCTCACGCGCTTGCCGCGGTCCGGCCGTCCGACTGGGGCGCGGGCGCATCCGCCAGCGCACCCAGATACATCGCCACCGCGGTCAGCAGCAGCTGGTTCAGGCTCACGTGCTCGAGCGCCGCGCGTTGCGCTGCACGCTCGTGCAGCGTGGGCGGGATGCGGAGCACCAGTCGCCCGCTGTACTCCTTCAGCCCCAACGGGGTCGGGATCGACTGGCCAGCGGCGATGGCGGCATCGAGCCAGTCACGCATCGCTCCCTGCAGCTCGGCCATCGCCTCGTCCGGTGTGTCTCCCTGTGCGAAGCAGCCCTCCAACTCGAGGACTTGGGCGACGAACCCGCCTTCCTCCACTGGCACCAGCACCCGCGCGAACGGCGCACGCAGCAACTCGTCAACGGCACTCATGAGCTGTCTCTCGGCTCCAGCATCGTGCTGGCGAAGGATCGCCAGCACGAGCACCTTCCTCAGCCGGCGGTGGCTGGGAACGGTCACGGGCCGCATGCCATCGCGGTCCAATACGTGATGCCCGCCACCGCCTATCCCGCGGTAGGTCTAGCCGGCCGCGACCGCCGCGACAACGAGCTCCTCGGGCGTGACGTTGCCGGCCCGTGCCCGCAGTCGCTGCAGAGCTTCGTGGGGCACTCAGTACTGTATTCGGTACTATCTATCGTGGGAAAGGCCCGCGCCCGGTGTGCTACCTGAGCCCAATCAGCGCGTCCAGCCCCTCGACCAGCGTCTCGCGCGTCATCACCTCACGCACCGCCAGCAGCGCCCCCGGCATGAACGAGTCGCGGCCCATTGAGTCGTGGCGCAGCGTCAGCCTCTGGCCGAGCCCGCCGAGGATCACCTCCTGCGACGCCACGAAGCCCGGCAGCCGCACCGAGTGCAGCCCCACGCCACCCTCCACCGCCCCGCGCGCCCCCGGCACGTGCTCGAGCTCCGACTCCCGATGCGTGAAGTCCGCGCCGCGCGCCGCGCGCATCAGCCGCGCCGTCGCCAGCGCCGTCCCCGACGGGCTGTCCACCTTGCGGTCGTGGTGCAGCTCGATCACCTCGGCCGCGTCGAAGTAGCGCGCCGCGACCTGCGCGAGGTGCATCAGCACCACCGCGCCGAGCGCGAAGTTCGCCGCTACCACCCCGCCGAGCCGCCGCTCCGCGCAGCCCGCGCGCAGCGCGTCGAGCGTCGCCGCCGGCACGCCGGACGTGCCGATGACCGGCCGCACGTGCGCCGCGAGCGCCGCCTCGACGAGCCGCGGCGTCCACGCCGCATTCGTGAAGTCCACCACCACGTCCGGGTGCACCGCCGCGAACAGCGTCGCCGGGTCGGCATGCACGCCGTACACCGTGCCGCCGGTGGCCGGACGGCCGTCGTGCAGCGGCTCGATCACGCCGACGACCTCCATGTCGTCGGCCGCCTCGACCGCCGCCACGACCATGCGCCCCATCTGCCCGTAGCCGCTGACCACGACGCGAATCATTGTCGATGCTCCTCCCCCCCCCCGCCCCGCGGGGAGAGGGGGCCCGGGGGGGGGCCAATCACGCACTGCGCCCCGGGGGTCCCGGGGCGCAGTGTACTCCGCACACGCGCCGTGCCTCGTCAGCGCGCGCAGCGCTCCCTCAGCCCATGTCCGTCACGGCGAGTGACCTACCAGCGCCGCCCGCCCTGCGGGCGCGGCGGGGGCGGCAGCGACGAGCGCTCGCCCTCCCCACCGCCCGGGCTACCGCCCGAGCCCGCGTCACCGCCCCCGCCGCCAGAGCGACCGCGG
>VGPB01000183.1 GCA_016875695.1 Chloroflexota bacterium
CGCAGCGCACGGCGTGCCGCACGTCCCGACCGAGGCCGCGCTGCTGCGGGACGCCGATGGCGCGCCCATCGCGGCGGTGCATCGCTACGTCGAGGGCGAGCCGCTGACGCGCGCGCGGCTCGCGACGATGCGCGGCGCACGGCGCGAGCGACTGGCGCGACAGCTTGCCGCGTTCCTCGGCGCGCTGCACGCGGTGCCGCTCGCCGAGACGCGCGCGCTCGGCGCTCCCGAGCCCGAGCTGTGGTCGGAGATGTATGCCCCCCTCATCACCGAGCTGCGGCCGCACCTCGGCGCGCGGACGGCGACCGCGCTCGACGTGCTCGGCGCTCGCTTCGCAGCGACCGAGGACGAGCGGCGCGCGGCACGGGCGCTCGTGCATGCTGACATCGCGGGCGCGCACCTGTTGGTGGACGCCGACGGCGCGCTGGCGGGCATCATCGACTACGGCGACGCGATGATCGGCGACCCGGCACTGGACTTCGCGGGGCTGCTGAACGAGGCATCACGCGCGCTGCGCGAGCGGGTGCTCGCGCACTATCCGGGCCGCGTCGACGCCGGCGCGCGCGACCGAGCGGCGTGGTACATCACGGTGGCGCCGCTGTACGCGGTGCGCGAAGGCCTCGCGCGGGGCGACGCGGCGCTGCTCGAGCGCGGGCGGCGCACGCTCGCAGCGCGGGTTACGGTAGCGCTCGCGGCTGGTATATCGGTTGGCGAACCGCTGCCACCACGCTGAACCACCTCCGCACGGCTAAAGAGGTCATGATGCGCTGCCCGTTGTGCGATGTCCCGATGCGCGAGGTCACGAGGCGCGGAGTGAAGGTCGACATCTGCCCGGAGTGCCGCGGCGTGTGGCTAGACCCGGGTGAGCTGAAGCACCTCATCGACGCCGCGCCCGACGACGACCCGGCGTTCGCGCCGGCCGGCCGCGAGCCGGGGCGAAGCGAGCGCGTCGAGCCGCGCTACGAGGATGCGCGCTACGCCGCGCGCCGCCGCGACGACGACAACGACGATGACGACGACCGCCGCCGAGCGCTACCGCAGCGCAAGAAGCGCGGCAGCTGGCTGTCCGAGATCTTCGAGATGGGCGGCGGCGACTAGCCTGCTGCCCCTCATCGCGGCGCGCGCTAGAGTGCGGTAGCCCGCAGCGCGGGCGCAGCAGCGACGACGTCGGCAAGTGGAGGGCGGCGTGGGCGACTATCGCATCTTGGTGTTGCCGGGTGACGGCATCGGGCCGGAGGTGACGGCGGAGGGCGTGCGCGCGCTCCAGACGGTGGGCGCGCGCTTCGGCCACACGTTCGAGCTGAGCGAGGACCTCGTCGGCGGCGCGGCCATCGACGCGCACGGCACGGCGCTGCGCCAGGAGACGATCGACGCCGCGCGACTGGCGGACGCGGTGCTGTGGGGCGCGGTCGGCGGGCCGCAGTGGGACGACCCGCGCGGCAGTGTACGGCCGGAGCAGGCGATCCTCGGCATCCGCGCGGCGCTGGGGCTGTGGGCAAACCTGCGCCCGGTGCGCGTCGACGCGGCGCTCGTGGGCAACTCGACCCTGCGGCCGGAGGTGCTGGCCGGCGTCGATATCGTGGTAATCCGCGAGCTGACGAGCGGCGTGTACTTCGGCAAGCCGCAGGAACGGCGCACGATCGAAGGCCGCCGCGAGGCGGTCGACACGATGTACTACAACGAAACGGAGGTGGCGCGCGTCGCGCACCTCGGCTTCCAGCTCGCGCGCGGGCGGCGGGGGCGGCTGGCGAGCGTCGACAAGGCGAACGTGCTGGACACGTCGCGGTTGTGGCGCGAGGTGGTGATGGAGATCCGCCCGCAGTACCCGGACGTGACGTACGAGAACGTGCTGGTAGACGCGATGGCGATGCACCTGATCCGCCGCCCCGCGGCCTTCGACGTGGTGATCACGGAGAACTTGTTCGGCGACATCCTGACGGACGAGGCGTCGATGCTGGCGGGGTCGCTCGGCATGCTGCCGTCGGCGTCGCTGCGCGCCGGGGCGGGCGAGGCGACGGGGTTGGGGCTGTACGAGCCGATCCACGGCTCGGCGCCGGACATCGCGGGGCAGGGCATCGCGAACCCGATCGGCATGCTGCGCTGCGTGGCGCTGCTACTGCGCCACTCGCTCGGCCTCGAGGCAGAGGCCGCAGCCGTCGAGGCAGCCGTGGGCGCGACGATCGAGTCAGGCCTGCGCACGGCGGACATCGCGGCGTCCGGCGAGCGCCCCGTGTCGACGCGGGAGATGGCGGACGCGGTGCTGGGGCGGATTAGCGGCTAGCCTAACGGCCCGCACTAACGTTCTAGGTGATAGCCTGCCGACAGTCGTTGTACAGGCCGTTCATGGCGTAGCGCGGAGCGCAACGATGCACAAGAGCTCGAAGATCGGGTGGACCGAGGCAACGTGGAACCCGGTCACAGGCTGCGCGAAGGTTTCGCCCGGCTGCGCGCATTGCTACGCGGAGACGTTCGCTGAGCGCTTCCGCGGCGTTCCGGGGCACCCATATGAGCAGAGGGCTTCGACCTGAAGCTCTGGCCCGGGCGGCTCGAGCTGCCGCTCAGCTGGTAGCGGCCGATGCGGATCTTCGTGAACTCAATGTCGGACCTCTTCCACGATGATGTGCCCGACGAGTTCATTGCCTGCGTGTTCCAGAACATGGCGGCAGCGGACTGGCACATCTTCCAAGTACTGACGAAGCGTCTTGAACGCGCCGCCGCGATCGCGGACAGGCTGCCATGACCAAGTAGCGTTTGGATGGGCGTGTCTGTGGAGAACCAACGCTGGACGGCGCGAGCGGAGTACTTGCGACGCATTCGCGCAGCCGTGCGGTTCCTGCCGTGCGAGCCGCTGCTCGGGCCGCCCGAGCTCGACCTGCGTAAAATCGACTGGGTGATCGTCGGAGGTGAGTCGGGCCCGGATGCGCGGCCGATGAAGCCGGATTGGGCGCGCAGCATTCGCATGCAGTGCGAGGCGGCGGGCGTTGCGTTCTTCTTTAAGCAGTGAGGCACGTTCAACCTGGCTGGCCGGCGGAGTAGCAAGGCAGCGACGGGGCGAGAGCTTGACGGTCGGACGTGGGATGCGATGCCAGCGCGTGGAGCGACCGGGCAGTTCGCTTTGAATGTGACGTAGACCTCGGCGAAGAACCCCTTCGTCTTGCCCTGAGGGTGTCGAATGACGGCGCGATCGGCCCTTTCCATCAGGCGCAAGCTCGCCGTCAGGTGAGCGTCTACAAAATCCGTCCTGGTGGACTCAACCGGTCAGCGCAACAGTGCCTGGAGTCTATCGGCCGGAGTGTCGTAGCCAAGAGTCTTCCGCGGTCGGGGGTTGAGCTTCGCTGCGACCGCATCTAGGTCGTCCTGGGTGA
>VGPB01000184.1 GCA_016875695.1 Chloroflexota bacterium
GCGGGGTCGTGCTCGCGCTGCCCCCAGGCCGCCCGCACGCGCCGCTCGGCGTCGAACGGCTGCGCCATGTTCGCCGGCCCGCCCGCGATGTGCCCGAGGTGCACCACGACGTGCGCCGCGCCCGCCTCGGCGGCAAGCGCGATCGAGCGGCGCACGTAGTCAACGGCGAGCGTACGCTCCGCCTCGTCCGTGGCGGCGAGGTTCAGCTCGCGGTTCCAGCCTGCCGTCGCGTGCCGCTCCAGCGGCGCCGGGGCGTGCACGCTCGCCACGGGTAGCACGTCGCGCGCCGCGAGGATCGCCCCCGCCATCTGCGCGTCCATCGAATGGTTGATCTCGACGGCCTCGTACCCCAGCTCCGCCGTGCGCTCCATGAACGCGCGCAGGTCGTGCTGGAACCGCGGCTGCATCGCCCACATCGTGCTGAGCGCAAGGAGCGGGCGGCTCGGCATGCGCGCATTGTGCGCACCCGGCGCCGCTACGCGGGTCGTGTCGACTCCGGCGTCGAGGGGCTTCGCTCCCCTCGCCCACGAAGTGGAGAGGGGCCGGGGGTGAGGGTGGTACTCCTCTCGCCCACCCCGTGGGAGAGGGCCGGGGGAGAGGATCCTAAGGGGCTGGGGGTGAGGGCTTCCGCTCCGCGATCAGCGCGTCGAGCTCCACCCGCAGGCGGTCGAGCACCTGATCGTAGGGATACGCCCCCAGCTCGGTCGCTCCGCGCTTCAAGTTCACCGCGACCGGACCGCACCACAGCCCCAGGTCGGCGTCGTTGGTCTCGCCGGGGCCGTTCACGCGGCAACCCATCACCGCGATCGTGATCGCGTGCGCCTGCGCGTACGCCGTCTGCTCCTTGACCTGCCGCGCGAGCTCGATGAACGCCTCGTTTTCCACGCGCGAGCAGCTCGGGCAGCTGATGATGTTCAGCCCCTCGCCGAAGCGCGGCGGCACCGAGCGGAAGCGCCCCGCCGCGATGTCGGCGAGAATCCCGCGCCCCGCCGCGATCTCCTCCCCCTTCTGCTCGAACGGCAGCGTGAGCGAGACGCGGATCGTGTCGCCGATGCCCGCCGCCAGCAGCTGCTCGAACGCGATGCGCGTCTTGATCACGCCGTCGGGCGGCATCCCCGCCTCGGTCACGCCCAGGTGCAGCGGCACGTCCGGCCGTTCCGCGGCGAAGTGGCGGTTGCCCTCCACCACGTTGCGCCAGTCGGAGTCCTTGAGCGAGACCACGTAGCGCGTGAAGCCCAGCGCGTCGAGCAGCGCGCAGTGCTCCAGCGCGCTCGCCACCATCGCCCCCACGTCGTCGCCCGCGTGCGCCGCCGTCTGCACCGGGTCGACCGACCCGCAGTTCACGCCGACGCGCAGCGCGCAGTCGTGGCGCTCCGCGACCGCCGCGAGGAACGCGACTTTGTCGCGCACGGGCTTGTCGCGCTCGTGGTGGTACAGGTGGCCGGGGTTGTAGCGGATCTTGTCGACGTGGGGCGCGACGAGCTCCGCTAGGCGGTAGTTCTCCTGCAAGTCCACCGACAGCGGCACGCGCGTGCGCGCGCGGATCTCCGCCAGTGCCTCCACGTCCTTGCGCGAGTCCACTGCGATGCGCACGAGGTCCGCCCCCGCCGCCTCCAGCAGCTGCACCTGGCGCGTCGTCGCCGCCACGTCCTGCGTGCGCGTCGCGGCCATCGACTGCACCGCGATCGGCGCCCCCCCGCCAATCGTGAGCGCGCCCACGCGCACCGCCCGCGTGGGATTGCGCGGCCGCCGCTCGACGAGGTGCAGGCTGGTCATCGAGGAGCAGGGTACCGCAGCGGCGCGCTGCAGTCCCACCCCGCGCCTGCGCCGAGCGCGGGCCGGGCAAGCGCACCCCCACCCCTCCGCAACGCCAGAGCCGGCATGGTTGAGCTCGCTCACCGACTCCACGCTGATGTCGCGCAACGAGGTTGTGACGAAGCGTGCGCGAAGCGGCGCCATGCGTGCCTAACGGGCATCGTCATGGCGCAGCATCGACTCGATCATCGCGAACGCGGCTTCCTTACTTGGAAATCGCGCACCCTCGAACGTGATGACCTGATCAAAGGCCTGCGACCGCATTAGCACCCGCAACCGCAGCACGGAGGGATCGGCACTCAACCTGATGAGCTCGCCTGACCACCAGATTGATGCTCCAGGAGCTGACGCGTCGCTGGGGGGCAGGTTCGGCGGAATGTTGAGGGCATGGGCAGCTGTTTGAGAAACGGAAAACGATGATGTTGCGTCCGATGCGTGGCGGTACGCGAAGCTCACGGCTCCCGTTCGTCCTGCGTCCGCGGGTCGTGGCAGGTCAACGTACCCGAGGTAGTAGTCATCGAGTGGCAGGATCGTCAGCAGCACGATCCGGAACCCTGCGCGTGCCTCTACAGCATCGACCGCCTCCGCTGAGGTGCCGCTTCCGACATCGCCCCCGGCCTCGCGGATCACTACAATCGGTGGCGGGCCCCCGCGAGTGATAACGAGGATGCCCACAACCACCGCGCACAACGAAGGCAGGACGCCGAACCCGACCCACAAGGCGAGGGCGCGTAGCCGGCGCCTGCCTCGCGGCGCCCCTGCCTCCATCTCAGCCGCGGCTAACGCGCGATCGCGATACGCGTCGTCGCATCGTCGGCCGACTCGAGCGCCGACAGCCTCGTCGTGACATCGCCGCCGGCGGCCTTGAGCACATTGGCCTGCCCGCGCGTTTCATACCACTTGCTGAGTTAGTCTGGCGGCGATCTCCAGCCGGTTCGGTTCGATGGCCTCGGGTGCTGGTGGCCGGTACCCGAGCGAGCTGTGCGGGCGCCGGTGGTTGTACTCCAGGCGCCAGCGCTCGATGCGCACCTGCGCCTCGGAAGCGCTCGAGGTTGAGGCATTCGTCACGCAGCTTGCCGTTGAAGGACTCGATGTAGCCGTTCTCCCATGGACCGCCCGGCTCGATGAAGAGCGTCTGCACGCCGACCCGCGCCAGCCAGCGGCGCACCGCCTTCGCCACAAACTTCGGCCCGTTGTCCGAGCGGATGTGCTTCGGCACCGCGCGCTCGACGCAGAGGTCAGCGAGCCGCGCGAGCACATCTCGCGAGTTCAACCGCCGGGCGACGTCGATCGCCAGGCAGTCGCGCGTGAACTCGTCGATGATCGTGAGCATGCGCAACGGCCGCCCGTCAGCGGTGCGATCGAGGACGAAGTCGTACGACCAGACGTGGTTCGGACGCTCGGCACGCCGCCTGACGATCGAGCCGTCTGCCAGCCAGAGCCGGCCGCGCTTG
>VGPB01000185.1 GCA_016875695.1 Chloroflexota bacterium
GCTGCGCGTCGTCCTGCGCGACGCGCTCGGCGGCGTCCACGCCGTCCACGCCGACAGCGGCGGCGAGCGCCTGCGCTGGGCCGGTGAGCAGCGCGCCCGCGGCACCATCATCACCGTCGACACGCGCGCGCAGCGCGTCACCATCGACGTCGAGGGCCGCGCGCTCGTGCTGCGGCTCGTGCCCGGCTCGAGCGGCCCCTTCGACGCGAGCGCGCTCGGCCGCCGCGCCGTCGCCGCCTACGACCCCGCACCCGACGGCCGCCCCCCGGCGCTCGCATGGCTCGCGCTCGACCCCGCGCCGTGACGCGCGTCGTCCCCGAGTCCTTCGTCGCCCCCGGGTCCCGCATCACCGAGGTGAAGCAGCGCCTCGACGGCTCCGCGGCGCGCTTCGCCTGCTCGCTCGTCGCGCGCACGCCCGCGGCCGTCGTCGCCCGCTACCGCTTCCGTGACGCCGCCGGCCCCGTCGACTCGTACGGCTGGTTCTGGCGCCGCCGGCCTTACCTCTGCTACTACATGGTCCGCCCGCGCACGGGCGCGCTCGTCGCCGTGCGCTTCGACGTCGTGCGCGACGTCGACACGGCCAACCCGCGCGAGGTGCGCTACACCGACCTGCTGCTCGACCTCTGGGTGCGCGACGGCGTCGCCACCTGGGAGGACGACGACGAGCTCGCCGTTGTGACCGCTGCCGGCCTGCTCACCGTCGCCGACCGCGCTCGCATCGCGCGCGCACGCAGCACGCTTGCGGCCGGCCACACGCGCATCGCAGCGGAGCTGCGGCGCGCGCTCGTCGCGCTTGGCGAGTTGCCCGCTATGCCGTCTTCGGTACGCTCCGCTCGAGGCGCACGTGCGTAGCGCCCGGCACGCCGATGACCTCGACGTACCGGTACTGCCGCCAGCCGTCGTCGAGGTGGTCGAACAGCCGCTCGTCGCTGCCCAGTAGCACGGGCGCGATCGCCAGGTGCAGCTCGTCGACCAAGCCCGCGCGCATGTATTGCTGCACGGCGGACGCGCCGCCGCCCAGGCGCACGTCGCGGCCGCCTGCCGCCGCGAACGCGCGCTCCAGCGCGGCGGGGATGCCGTCCGTGACGAAGTGGAACGTCGTGCCGTCCAGCATCGCGATCGGCGCGTGCGGGTAGTGCGTCAGCACGAACACCGGGTGGTGGTAAGGCGGCTCGTCGTCCCACCCCCCCGCGCCACTGCTCATCGCCCCACGGTCCGCGGACCGGCCCGAACATGTTGCGTCCCATGACCGTCGCGCCGCTGCCCTCGTCGCCCGCGACGGCAAAGCGGTCGTTGACGCTGCTCTCCTCGCCGCCCTCTTGCCTGAACAACCGCCGGAACTTCCGCGTCCCGATGAACTACTCGTGCAACGCCTCGCCCCCGGCGCCGAGCGGCTGCTCCAGGCTCTGGCCCGGTCCCGCGGCGTACCCGTCGAGCGACATCGAGAAGTTGTGCACGCGCAGCCGCGCCATCGCCGCCTCCGTCCCCGCCTCCAACTCAGCCTAGCGCCGCAGGGGTTCCCCCGAGCACGCCCCGACCGCGCGTCGATACGATGAAGACTGTGGCGCCCCGCCGGGCCGCCGCATTGGGCCGGCGGGAGCCGCGCCGTGCGCCTCGCGATTCGTCAGCAGTTTGTTCTCGCTGCCTTGCTCGCTGTGGTCCCCGCGGTCGTCGTCGGAGCCCTGCTGCTCGTCGGCCGCCGCGGCGCCGAGGCTACCGAGTTCTCCGCCGCGCGCCTCGTGCCCGCCGACGTGCCTTTGTTCATCGGCCTTGACACCGACCTCACCCACCCCCAGTGGGTCGCCGCTTTCAACCTCGCGCGCGCGCTCGGCGAAGCAGACCCCGAGGGCAGCCTGCGTTCGCTCGTGCTCGAAGAAGGTGACCTTGACTGGGAGCGCGACGTGGCGCCCTTCCGCGGCGGCGACGCCGCGCTATACCTGCGCAGCTTCGATATCGAGCGCGGCGTGACCGTTATCGCGTTCATCATCCGCTGCGTCGACGTCGCGCGCGCGGAAGCCGTGATCGCCGACCGCTCCGACACGCTGCTCGTCACCGAGCGCTACGAGGGCGTCGAGTACCGCCCCGGCCTCGGCGCTGCCGGGCAGGAGGGCTTCCTCGCGCGCATCGACGACTACCTCGTGCTCGCCACCGACCGCGAGACGCTGTTCGCGGTGATGGACGTCGACGCCGGCCGGCGCTCATCGTTCGCCGACGCTCCCGAGTACGCCACGCTGCGCGAGCAGCTCGCTGACGACTTGCTCGTCTACTCCTACATGCACGTCGGCCGCCTCGTCGAGATTGGGGCGGAGGCGCTCGCCGGCTCGGGCTTCGTGCTGGGCCCGCCCGGCACCGGGCTGACCGAGGCCGGCGCGGCGGCCTTCGGCTTCACCGCGCGCAAGGGCGCATTCGAGTTGCGCGCTGTCGGGCCACCCGTCACCGGCGTCGCCGCCGAGCCCTACGCCGCGCGCGCCTCGCGCTTCGTCCAGACGGTGCCGGCCGGCACGCTCATCTTCGCCACCACGCACGGCATCGACGGCAGCGGGTTCGAGACCGTCGGCGCGCTCGACCTGCTCGGGCTCGGCGGCGGCGTGGACGGCCTCGGCGGCCCGCTCGCCGGGCTCGACCTGCCCGTCGACCCGGACGACGTGGTCGCGCTGCTCGCGCTCGCCCGGGGCGAGCTCGTTGTGGCGGCGAGCGCGGAGGCCGGCTTCGAGAAGCCACAGGCCGTGCTGCTCGCCGAAGTGCGCGACGAGGCCGCCGTGCGCCGCCTGCTCGATCGCATCGTCCCCGCGCTCGCCGGCGCGCGCCCGCGCACGCAGACCGTGAGCGGCGTGCCCATGTACGTCGTCGACTCGCCCGCGGGCGAGCTCGCCTATACCGTCACCGCCGGCTTCTTCGCCGTCGGCACGCAGGGCAGCGTGCGCTCGGCGCTCGCGGCAGGCGGTCGCAAGCTCGACGACAGCGCTGCGTACCAGCGCGCGCTGCTCGAGATCGACACGTCGCTCGGCAGCTACCTGTACCTCGACCTGCAGGGCCTGCTCGCTGCGTTCGCGGGCGAGCTGCCCGCAGGCGCCGAGGCGTTCGCTCGCGCGGCGCGCAGCCTGGTCGTCAACGCCGTGCAAGAAGGCGGCGCCAGCCACGTGACCGCCGCGTTCCTCGTGCAGGAGTAGCGTGCGCGTCCGCGTGCCCTGGCGCCGCGTGTCGTGGAGCCGCGCGGCTGCGGTGCTCGCGCGCGCCGCGCCCGGCGCGCTCGTGCTCGCCGCCT
>VGPB01000186.1 GCA_016875695.1 Chloroflexota bacterium
CCGCTGACGCTGGCGGGCGCGGACGACGTGCTGGACGACGCGGTGGCGATGGTGCTGCGCAGCCGGCTGCACCTCGCTGCCGCGGGCCCGGCGACGCTGGCCGCGGAGCGCGTGCCGGTGCGGCTCACGCAGCCGCGCATCGGCGTGCACGGGCCGGGCTGGCTGCGCGGCGTGCTGGCGCCGGCTGCGGGCGAGCCGCAGCCGGACGCGTTGCTGGACGCGTGCCTGGCGCTGCCGCTGGCGGAGGCGCTGGCGGCGCTGTCGACGGACGTGGAGCGCGCGGTGTTGAGGTCGGCTGCGGCGGTCCCGTAGTGCGCGGCCGCGTGCGGGTCACGACCCCTCGTCGACGCCAAGCCTGAATGAGCTGACGGCCCCACGGGCTGCGAGCCCCCCACCCGCCCTCTTGCTGCGAGGGGCTGCGCCCTCGCGCTCCCCACTCGCCCGTTGGCCTTGACGGCGCGCCGACTGGGCGCCAGCTGGGTACCAGACGCGTGAGGGCGCTGCGCCGACGCCGCCCATCTGGGTTCGAGCTGCGACACTACGCCGTGCTCGCGTCGTGCTGCCGCTATCCGTTCACCGAGGCGCGAACGCAGCGAGGCCGCTCCTTCGAGCGGCCTCGCTGGCTAGTCGGTCCGGGAGCTGCCCGTCACGGCGAGTGACCTAGTAGCCCATGCCTCCGCCCATGCCGCCCATGCCGGCGCCCATGCCGGCGGCCATCTGCTCCGGGGTCATCTGGGGCTGGGTCATGAGCTCGGGGACTTCGCCGACGGTGGACTCGGTGGTGAGCATGAGCGCGGCGACGGAGACGGCGTTCTCCATGGCGACGCGCGAGACCTTGACGGGGTCGATGATGCCGAGCGCGAACATGTCGCCCATGCGCTCGGCAGCGGCGTCGAAGCCCTGGTTGCCCTGCGCCTTGCGCACGTCCTCGATGATCACCGAGCCTTCGAGACCGGCGTTCTCGACGATCTGGCGCAGCGGGGATTCGAGCGCGCGGCGCAGGATGCGCACACCGGTGCGCTCGTCGGTGTCGGTGACTTCCTCGGCGAGCGCGTCGAGCGCGGTCTGCGCGCGGATGAAGGCGACCCCGCCGCCGGCGACGACGCCCTCCTCGACGGCGGAGCGGGTGGCCGAGAGCGCGTCTTCGACGCGGAACTTCTTCTCCTTGACCTCGCTCTCGGTGGCGCCGCCGACGCGGATCACGGCGACGCCGCCGGCGAGCTTGGCGAGCCGCTCCTGCATCTTCTCGCGGTCGTAGTCGGAGGCGGCGTCGGGGAGCTGGGCGCGGATCTGGCGGATACGCGTCTGGATCGCCTCGTCGGAGCCGGCGCCCTCGACGATCGTGGTGTGGTCTTTATCGGCGACGACGCGATGCGCGCGGCCGAGGTCGGCGATCTGTACGGTCTCGAGCTCGCGGCCCATGTCCTTGGTGATGAACGTGCCGCCGGTGAGCACGGCGATGTCTTCGAGCGAGGCGCGGCGGCGGTCGCCGAAGGACGGCGCGCGCACGGCGAGCGGGTTGAGGGTGCCGCGCACCTTGTTGACGATGAGCGTGGTGAGCGCCTCGCCGGCGATCTCCTCGGAGATGATCACGAGGTTCTTGGAGACTTGCAGCACCTTCTCGAGCACCGGGACGAGCTCCTGGATGCTCTCGATCTTGCCGTCGGTGATCAGGATGTAGGGGTTCTCGATCACGGCTTCCTGGCGCTCGTGGTTTGTGACGAAATGCGAGGACTCGAAGCCGTGCTCGATCTGCAGGCCGTCGACGATGTCGGTCTCGTAGCCGAGCGAGCGGCCTTCTTCGACGGTGATCACGCCGTCCTTGCCGACCTTCTCCATGATGTCGGCGATGAGCTCGCCGATCTCACGGTCGTTGGCGGCGATGGAGGCGACGTCGGCGACGGTCTGCTTGCCCTCGACGGGGATGGCGTGCTCGCGCAGGGCGCGCGCGGCGACGCGGGCGGCGCGGTCGAGGCCGGTGCGCAGCGCCATGGGGTTGGCGCCGGCGGCGATGTTACGCAGGCCCTCGGTGAAGATCGCCCGGGCGAGCACGGTGGCGGTGGTGGTGCCGTCGCCCGCGATGTCGTTGGTGCGGATCGCGACCTGCTTGACGAGCTGCGCGCCCATGTTCTGGAAGCGGTCCTTGAGGTCGATCTCGCGCGCGACGGTGACGCCGTCCTTGGTGATGACGGCGGGTCCGTAGGCCTTGTCGAGCACGACGTTGCGGCCCTTGGGGCCGAGCGTGACCTGGACGGCGTCGGCGAGCATGTCGACACCCTCGCGCAGGCCGCGCCGGGCCTCCTCTTCGAAGCGGAGCTCCTTGTGAGCCATGTGCCCTCCTCTGCGGCGCCGCGCGCGGCGCGCGACTACTTGCGCGCGCGTCCGCCCGCGGCGACGGTGGCGGCTTCCTCTTCGAGCTTGGCGAGCACGTCCTGGAAGCGGATCACGATGTACTCCTGCTTGTCGACCGTGATCTCCTGACCGGTGTACTTCTGGTACAGGATGCGGTCGCCGGGGGCGAGGTCGAGCGTCTCGATGGTGCCGGCCTCGTTCATCTTGCCGGGGCCGACGGCGACGACGTGGCCGTGTTGCGGCTTCTCCTTGGCGGTGTCCGGGATCACGATACCGGAGGCGGTGACCTCCTCCTGCTCGACGGGCTTCAGCACGATGTGGTCGAGAACCGGCACAACCCTGGTGGTCACAGCTGCTCCTCTGGTCACTCGCCGGGTCACTCGCCGTGACCGGCACGGGTTACGGGGTTTGTGGTGCGATGGGGCTGGCCGCGCCGGCGCAGCGCTCGACGGCGGATGTTAGCACTCGTACGGCACGACTGCTAGGCCTTCAGATTGGCGGCTAGGCGCATGAGGTCGCGGGCATGGCGATACACGATTTCGCGTGTAATCACGCGGATGCGGTACCCGGAGGCGGAGGGGGCGCAGTGGGACGGCGCGCGCGTGCGGCGGCCGCGGCGCATGGCGCAGCGGCCGCCGCGGCTGGCGGAGGAGGCCGCGCCGTACGCGGTGGCCCAGCCTCCGGAGACGGGGCAGCCGGAGGCGGGACCGCCCGACGCGGGGCCGCCGAAGGCGGGGCAGACGGAGGACGGGCCTACGAAGGACGAGCAGCGGGAGGACGGGCCAGCGGAGGCGGGGCCGTGACGGCGCCCGCACGCCGGGCGCTCGCTGCCCGGGTGACCGCAGATGGGCGTGAGGGGCGGGCGCTCTCACCTCCCG
>VGPB01000187.1 GCA_016875695.1 Chloroflexota bacterium
CGGCGGCGCGACCACGCCGGCGGGGGGGGCGGCGGGCAACGCGCCCGGCATCCCGCCGCTCGCCGGTCCGGTGCAGCAAGGCGCGAACGGGCTGCAGTACATCGACGAGCTGCCGGGGAGCGGCGCCGTCGTGCGCGCCGGGCAGCGCGTGAGCGTGCACTACACGGGCTGGCTCACCAGCGGCCGCAAGTTCGACTCCTCGCGCGACCGCGGCCAGCCGTTCGCGTTCACGGTGGGCGCCGGCCAGGTGATCGCGGGCTGGGACCAGGGCGTCGCGGGGATGCAGGTCGGCGGCAAGCGGCGGCTCATCCTGCCGCCCGCGCTCGGCTACGGCGCCGGCGGCTTCCCGCCGGTGATCCCCGGGAACGCGACGCTCATCTTCGACGTCGAGGTGCTCGCGGTGCAGTAGCCGCGCGCCGAGCCGCGCGTCAATCGAACATGAGCACGCTGCGCGCGACCTCGCCCGCCTTCATCGCGCGGAACGCCTCGTTGACGTCGGCGAGCCGAACACGGCGCGTAATCAGCTCGTCGAGGCGCAGCCGGCCCTGCAGGTATGAGGTCGATGTAGCGCGGCATGTCGATTCGGAAGCGGTTGGAGCCCATGCTGCAGCCCTGCAGCTTCTTGCTCTGGAGCAGCGACGGGCCATCGATCGCGATCGCCTGGCCAACCGGGATCATGCCGATGATCGTGGCGGTGCCGCCGGGGCGCAGCGCCTCGTAGGCCTGCTCCGCGGCCGCCTTGAGCCCGATCGCCTCGAACGTGTAGTCGGCACCGCCGCCCGTGAGAGCGCGGATGGCCTGCACCGGGTCGCGCGTCGACGCTGTGAGTGGCGCCGAGCTCACGCGCGGTGGCAAGCTTCGCCTCGGCGATGTCGACGGCGATGATCGTGCGCGCGCCGCCGATGCGCACGCCGTAGATCGCGGCGAGTCCGACTCCGCCCGCGCCGAACACGGCGACGGTGCTGCCTGGCTCGATGCGCGCAGTGTTGAGCACGGCGCCCACGCCGGTGGTCACGCTGCAACCGATGAGCGCGGCGCGGTCGAGCTCGATCGGCTGGTCGATGCGCACGAACGCATGGTCGTGGACGAGCATGCGCTCGGCGTATGCGGCGAGCCGGAAGCCCTGATACACGGGCTCGCCGCGCAGGGCGCTGCTAGCAGAGGAACGGTTCGCCGCTCATGCAACGCTCGCAGAACACGGAGAGGCATGCGATCACGCGGTCGCCCAGCGCGACGTCCATGACCGCGCTGCCGACAGCCTCGACGATGCCGGCGGCCTCGTGCCCGAGCACGGCAGGAGCGGGGATCGTGTAGTGGCCCTCGACGAAGTGGAGATCGGAGTAGCAGACGCCGCTCGCGACGGTGCGAACGAGCACTTCGTGCTCGCAGGGCGCGTCCAGCTCGACTTCCTCGAGGCGGAGCTCCTGCTGTGGACCGTAAAACACCGCCGCCTGCATCGCCGCCCTCCCTTTCACGCGCGCCCGGATAGTACGCTGACGCTGGCGGCGGCACGCGCGCCCGCCCGCGACCCGCGCCACCCCGGAGGCCCGATGATCCACGAGCTCCGCACGTATCACGCGATGCCCGGCCACATGGCGGACCTGCAGCGGAACTTCCGGGAGCGCACGTGTCGGCTGTTCGCGAAGCACGGCTTCGCGCAGCTCGGCTACTGGACGTACCGCTACGGCGGCTCGAGCGACCGCCTGGTGTACCTGCTCGCGTGGCCGGACGAGGCTGCACGCGACGCGGCGTTCGCGAGCTTCTACGCCGACCCGGAGTGGGTGGCCGCGCGCGCAGACGCGGCGGCCGCCGGGCCAACGGTCTCCGCCATCACCGCCGACTTGCTCACGCCGGCCGACTTCTCGCCGCAGCGCGAGCCGGCCGCGCGGGCGTCGACGCCACTGCTGTACGAGCTGCGCACGTACTACGCAATGCCGGGACGGCTGCCGGACCTGCAGGCGCGCTTCCGCGACCACACCACGCACCTGTTCACGAAGCACGGCTTCTCGCAGATCGGCTACTGGACGTACAAGTACGGCGGCGAGAGCGATCGCTTCGTGTACATGCTCGCGTGGCCGGACGAGGCGGCGCGCAGCGCCGGATTCGCGGCGTTCGGCGCGGACCCGGAGTGGCAGCGTGCGCGCGCGGCCTCCGAGGCGCGCGGCACGCTGGTCGCGCGCCTCACGGCAGACCTGCTCGCGCCGACGGACTTCTCGCCCGCGCCCTAGGCACGCGCCGTGACGGGCAGCTCCAGGTTCGTCGAAACGTGGGCCGGCGGCTGGTCCCGCATGCCGCTACGAGCGACCGCCGTCCGGCTCGCCGGTGAACTCGTAGAGTCACAGTAGCGCGAACCAAAGGCCCTTCGCGGGCCGGTAGGCGAGCGCGGCGGCGACCACGCCATCGCCGCGATGCTCCACGTCGGCGGCAGGCCAGCGTCCTCCAGCAAGTCCCAGCGCAGCTCCGCCACAAGCAGCGCGGTGCCGGCGAGCGCGCCCGCGGCGCAGCCCAATGCCGTCGCGCCGAGCCAGGCGCCGCTCTCCATCTCGTAGCGCACGCCGCAGCGCGGGCAGCGCTCGTGCATGGTGATCGCGCCGCGGAACATCGGCGCGCGACACGCGGGGCAACGCCCGGCCGCGCCGGCGGCGAGTGCGCGCGGGGCGGCCGCGGGTCCCAGACCTGCGCGCATGGGAGCGTGGCTCCTGTGCAGCGCTTCCGGCATGCGCTCGAGCGTCACCGCGCCGAGCTCGGCGCGCTATGATCGCGCCCTTCCCGGTGCCTGCCTCCAGCTCGGCCGCGGACGGACGAATGACACACTACCTCGTCGTCGCGCATCACACGCCGCCAGGCGCCTGCCTCGGCGACGCGCTAGCGCGCGTGGCCGCTGACGACGCGGGCGCCGCGTTCACGCTGCTCGTGACGGCCACGCACCCGCTGCGCGCGCTCAAGGGGCACACGCCGGAGCTGGAGGCGGCGGCACGGCGCCGTGCCGCCGCCGCAACGGCCGACCTGCGAGCGCGTGGCATCTACCTCGCGCGCGCGTTCGCGGGCGACGGCGCGGCCGGCGTGGCGATCGGCGACGAGCTGCGCGCGCACCCGGACCGCTACGACGCGATCGCGCTGGTCACCGCGCGCCCCGGCGCCCGCGCGTGGCTGCGCGGCGACGTGCGCGCGCGCATCGAGGCAGCCACGGGCTTGCCCGTGCTGCACCT
>VGPB01000188.1 GCA_016875695.1 Chloroflexota bacterium
GACCGCGACGCGGCGCCCGGCCGCGCGCCGCGCCGCCGCCGCGTCCGCCGCTGCGCCGAGCGCGTAGCGTTCCGTTCGACGCCAACGCGCCCGCTCCCCGAGCGGGCGCGTTGGCGTCACAGCTGCACGGCGCGGATTCAGGCCTCGAGCTCCTCCTCGCTTCGCTCCGGCTTCGCGATGCGATGCCGGCCGGCGTGCTCGCCGCCGCGGAACGCGATCGCCGCCAGCCCCGCCATCGCTGCCAGCACCGCGGCCGACGCGATCCACGCGATGCCGCGCGCGAACTCCTCCACCGTGGCCTCCCTCGTCAAGCCCGTGTCGTTGCTGCTATACCACCGCGACCCCGCGCGAGCCACCGGCCATACATCGCCTCCGCCGCGCGCTAGCATCGCCGCGTGGACCTCTCGCTCTCCGGCAAGCTGCTCGTCGCCAGCCCGCTACTCGACGAGTCGGCCTTCCGCCGCACCGTCGTGCTGGTGTGTGAGCACGACGCGCGCGGCGCGCTCGGCCTGGTGCTGAACCGCCCGCTTCGCGCGCGGTTGGAGGCGCTGCCCGACGCGTGGCACGAGCGCGCCGCACCGCCTGCCGTGATCTTTCGCGGCGGCCCTGTGGCCGTCGACAGTGCGCTCGCGCTCGGCGGCGCGCCTCCCGGCAGCACGCCGCCCTCGGCGCGACCCGTCCTGCCCGGCGTCGCGCTGCTCGACCTCGAGGATCGCGCGAGCACCTCGCACACGAGCGTGGCGCAGCTCCGCGTGTTCAGCGGCTACGCTGGCTGGTCCGGCGGCCAGCTCGAGGTCGAGCTCGAGCAGGACGCGTGGCACATCGTCGCCGCGCGCCCGGCCGATGCGTTCGATGGCGATCCGGGCACGCTGTGGCAGCGCGTGCTGCGACGACAGGCTGGCGCGCTCGGCCTGCTCGCCACGTTCCCCCGCGATCCCGCGATGAACTAGACCGCGTCCCGACGCGCACGCGTCGCGGAAGTAGAATCGGATGCATCGTCACCGGCGAGACGATCACGAGGGAGCAGCGTGTCCGCTGAGCGGCGCGAGGACGTCGGCTGAGCCATCGTCGCGCGCGCCGTGCGGATGCCCATGCGCGACGGCGCCGCGCTCCGGAGCGACGTGTACCTCCCGCGGCGCACGCGCCGCTCGCCCGTGCTGCTGGAGCGCAGCGCCTGTGGGCGCGACACTTTGGACGCGCGCTTCTGGACCGAACGCTGCTACGCCTACGTCGTGCAGGACGTGCGCGGCCGCCGCGACTCCCCCGGGGCCTTCGTGCCGTTCGAGCACGACGCCGCGGACGGCTTCGACAGCATCGCCTGGATGGCCGGCCAGGACTGGTCGGACGGCACCGTCGGCACGCTCGGCCAGTCGTACGCCGGCGGCGCGCAGTACCAGCTGCTCGCCGACAGCCCGCCGCTGTCGTTGCGCGCTGCCGTGTCGATGGGCGGTCCCACGGACCTGTGCGACGGCTGGGCGTACTCCCGCGGCGGCGCGCTCGAGCTCGGCTGGGTGCTGCCGTGGGCGCTCGAGCTCGCGCGGCGCAGCGCTGCTCGCTGCGCCTGCGGCCGACGGCGCATACGACCGCCTCCCGCTGCTCACGCTCGCGCGCGACGTCGAGTCGCGACCCTGGCTGCGCGACTACCTGACGCACCTCGGCGACGGCGGCTACTGGTGGACGACCAACGCGCGCCGGCGCGCTCAGCGCGCCCACGCTGCACGTCAGTGGCTGGTACGACCCGCTGCTGCACGGCGTGCTCGCCACGTTCAGCGCCGCCGCGCAGCTCGCGCCCGCGTATGCGCGCCGCGCGCAGCATCTGCTCGTCGGCCCGTGGGCGCACTCCACGCCCTTCGGTGCGCCCGCGCCCGGCCTCGACCTCGACGGCGCGCAGACCGTCTCGCTGCTCGACGTGCAGGCGCGCTGGTTCGACCACTGGCTGCGCGGCCCGAGAACGCCGTCCCCGACGCGCGCTCCGTCGTCTACTTCGTCATGGGGCGCAACGCCTGGGCCGCCGCCGACAGCTGGTCCCCACCCGATGCCGAGCCCTGGCCGCTGTACCTGCACAGTCGCGGCCACGCTAACGTTCGCGGCGACGACGGCGGCGTGCTCGCCGCCGTCGAGCCCGCCGCCGAAGAGCCCGACCGCTACGTGTACGATCCCGCACATCCCGTCCCCTCGCTCGGCGGCGCGTCCCTGCTGCTGCCGGCCGGCGCGTTCGACCAGCATCCCGCCGAGCTGCGCGACGATGTGCTCGTCTACACCACCGCGCCCCTCAACACCGCCGTCGAGGTGACCGGCCTGATCCGCCTCGCCCTCTACGCCAGCTTCAGCGCGTTCGACACGGACTTCGTCGCCAGGCTCGTTGACGTGCACCCAGACGACACCGCACGCTTGGTCACGGACGGCATGATCCGCGCCCGCTACCGCGATTCGCCCGTGCAGGCCTCGCTGTTGCGGCTCGGCCAGGTCTACCGCTTCGATCCCGACCTCGGCGCCACGAACATCGAGTTCGCTGCCGGCCACTGCGTGCGCCTGGAGGTCGCCAGCAGCAACTTCCCGCACTGGGACCGCAACCTCAATACGGGCCGCAGCCCCGCCGAGGATGCCGCGCCGCAGCGCGCGCTCCAGATGGTGCTGCACAGCAGCGCATACCCCTCGCAGCTGCTGCTCCCGGTGCGTCGCCAGCCCTAGCGCGCGGCCACGCTACGGCACCGCGGTCTCGCAGTTGACGAAGACTGTCGTGCCCAGTCCGTTGCCGGCGCACACGTCGGTGCCGGCACCGCCGTCGAGCGTGTCGAGCCCGGCGCCGCCCAGCACGCAGTCGTTGCCATCGCCGGCGACGATGTTCTGTGCCGCCGGCCCGCCCGCCACGAGCTCGTTCGCCTCCGTCGCAGTGACGTCGGCCGGTCCCGCCACGACCGCCGTTAGCGCCAAGCCCGCGCACGCCGCCGGCTTCAGGTCGTTCGCGCCGATCCCCTGCGCGCACTCCGCGGCGACCGATTTCGGCACCACGTTCGACGCCGTCTGCACGATCACCGCCCCGAGCCGCACGATCGCCACTGCGAGCGCGAAGCGCCGCACGCGCGTGCTACGCGGCCTGCCGCGGCGGCGCGCTGGCGGGCTGCGCGCCGCCGCTCGCGCGGTAGTGGTACGTCGCCTCGACGCATGCACCACGTACTGGCGCAAGTC
>VGPB01000189.1 GCA_016875695.1 Chloroflexota bacterium
ATCAACCGCGCGATCGCGGGCGCACTGCCGCGCCTGCTCGAACGCGCGCAGCTCGTGCACATCGCCGGCCGCGAGCACGAGGCGGCGCTGCGTACCAAGCGCGATCGCCTGCCCGAGCCGCTGCGCGCGCGCTACCACCTGCATGGCTACACCGAGGAGCTCGCGTGGGCGCTCGCCGCCGCGGACCTCGCCGTCGTGCGCGGTGGCGCGTCGACGCTGGGTGAGCTGCCGGCGCTCGGTGTTCCCGCGATCGTCGTGCCGGGCGCCTTCTCCGATCAGGGCCACAACGCGCGCCTGCTCGGCGCGCGTGATGCCGCGCTCGTGCTCGAGCAGCGCGAGCTCGCGCGACTCGCGGACGAGGCGCTGCGACTGCTCGCCGACGCGCCGGCGCGGGCGCGCATGGCGCAGGCGATGCGCAGCCTCGCGCGCCCGGACGCCGCGGCGCGGCTCGCCACGCTGCTGCAAGAGGTGAGCGCATGATGGCGCGGCTACGCACCCGCTCCGAGTCCGATGGCGGCGCGATCCCGCAACGCGTGCACCTCGTGGGCGCGGGCGGCATGCACATGTCGGCGATCGGCACGATCCTGCTCGCGCGCGGGCACGTCGTCACCGGCTCCGACATCGTGGAGTCGGAGCACACGCGCCGACTGCAGGCAGCGGGCGGGACGATCTACCTCGGCCATGCGGCCGCGAACGTCGGTCGCGCCGAGCTCGTGGTCACGACGGTCGCCGCGCGCGACGACAACCCGGAGCTGGCGGCTGCGCGCGAACGCGGCGTCACCGTGATCGTGCGCGCCGAAATGGTGCGCCGCCTCGTCGCCGGGCGCGAGCTGCTCGCCGTCGCGGGCACGCACGGCAAGACGACCACCACGACGTTGCTCGCCCTGATGACGCTGCACGCGGGCCTCGACCCGCTCGTGCTCGCCGGCGGCGACTCGCCGGAGCTCGACGGCAACGCACGCGACGGCGCCGGGCGCTTCGCGATCGTCGAAGCGGACGAGTACGCCGCTGCGTTCCTGCAATACGAACCGCAGCTCGCGCTCGTCACCAACATCGAGGTCGACCACCTCGACTACTACGGCAGCGAGCAACGGCTGCTGGAGGCGTTCGCCGCGTTCGCGGAGCGCGTGCAGCCGGGCGGGACGCTCTTCGTCTGCGCCGATTCGCCGGCCGCGGCCGCGCTCGGCGAGACGCGCCGGGCGGCAGGCGTCCGCGTCGAGCGCTACGGGCTCGACGCGGACGCCGAGTGGCGGGCGGTGCAGGTGCGCGGCAACGACCGCGGCGGGCTCGAGTGCGTGGTGCTGCTCGACGGCGCCGAGCTGGGGCGCATGTCGCTGCGTATCCCGGGGCGGCACAACGTCGCGAACGCACTCGGCGCGCTGGCGATGGCAATGCGCGCGGGCGTCGACTTCCATCGCGCGGTGCAGGCGGCCGAGGAATTCGGCGGCGTGCACCGCCGCTTCGAACTCGTCGGCGAGGCGGGCGGCGTGACGGTCGTCGATGACTACGCACACCACCCGACCGAGGTGCGCGCCACGGTGCAAGCGGCACGCACGCGCTTCCCGGGGCGGCGACTCGTCGGCTGCTTCCAGCCGCACACCTATTCACGCTCGCGCTACCTTGCCGAGGGCTTCCGCACGTGCTTCGAGGGGCTCGACGCGCTCTACGTGACGAGCACGTACGCGGCCCGAGAGCAGGCAGACGCGGGCAGCAACGGCGCGACGCTCGCGGCGCAGGTGACGCGGCCGGCGCCACGCTACGCCGCCACGCTCGACGAGGCGCTCGAGCTCGCCGCGCGCGAGCTGCGCCCTGGCGACGTGCTGCTCACGCTCGGCGCGGGCGACATCGAGCACCTCGGCCCGCAAGTACTAGCACGGCTGGAGCGCGCGCCGTGAGGGCCGCGCGCGCGGGCGAGCGCATGCGCCTGGCCGTGGTGTGTGGCGGCCGCTCGCCGGAACACTCCGTGTCGGTCACCTCGGCGCGCTCGATCCTGCGCGAGGCGGACGCGGCGCGCTTCGAGGTTGTGCCGTTCGGCATCACGCGCGGCGGCCGCTGGCTCGAGCCCGCCGAGACGCGCTCGCGGCTCGCGCTGGTCGACGCCGGCACGACGGACACGCTCGGCGACGATGCGGGCGCGGGGCTGCTCGCCGCGCCGGCGGTACTCGCTGCGCTGCGCAGCGCGGACGTCGTGTTCCCGATCGTGCACGGGCGCAACGGCGAGGACGGGACGCTGCAGGGGCTGTGCGAGCTCGCCGAGTTGCCGTACGTCGGCTCCGGCGTAGCGGCGAGCGCGGCCGGCATGGACAAGGCGCTGATGCGCGCGAGCTTCGCGACGGCCGGCCTGCCGCAGACGCGCTACCGCGTGCTGCAGGACGAAGGCGCGCGCGCGCCCGCCCCCGAGGCATTGCGCGAGCTCGAGACAGAGTTCGGCTACCCGTGCTTCGTGAAGCCGGCGAACGGCGGTTCGTCGCTCGGCGTGAGTCGCGCGCAGACGCGCGAGGACCTGATCGCCGCGCTCGCGTTGGCGCTGCGCTACGACCGCAAGCTGCTCGTCGAGGAGGCGATCGCCGGGCGCGAGATCGAGTGCGCCGTGCTAGGCAACGCGGACCCTCAGCCGTCCCCGCTGGGCGAGATCCGCCCGCACGCGGAGTTCTACTCATACGAGGCGAAGTACGCGGACGAGCGTACGCAGCTGATCGTGCCCGCGCCGCTCGCCGCCGACACGACGCGCCGCGTGCAGCAGTACGCATTGCGCGCGTTCCGCGCGCTGGACTGCGCCGGCCTCGCGCGCGTCGACTGCTTCGTGACCGCAGGCGACGACGTGCGCGTGATCGAAGTGAACACGCTGCCGGGCTTCACACCCATCTCGATGTACCCGCGCCTGTGGCAGGAGGCGGGCGTGTCGTACGCGGCGCTGATCACGCGCCTGGTGGAGCTCGCGCTGGAGCGGCACGCGGAGACGCGCACCTATGCGTAAGCCGCGCTGGCCGTGGTCCGGGCCGCCGCCGCGCACGCTGCCGCAGTCGCGATACCGCCTCGGCGCGGCGCCTGCGCCGCGGCGGCCG
>VGPB01000190.1 GCA_016875695.1 Chloroflexota bacterium
AGGCCTACCATCGTGACCACCCGCTGCGCCACGCGATGCCACCCGAGGAGCTGCGCGGCCGGCTCGCGCTCGGGGCGCGCGAGTACGCAGCGCTGCTGCCGGCGCTCGCACCCGACGTCGCACGCGGCGAGGCGGGTGTGGCGCGCGCGGGCTGGACGCCGCGACCGACGCAGGCGCAGCGCCGCCAGCTCGAGGCCGCGCTGCAAGCGCTCGCGGCGGGCGGGGCGACGCCCCCGCGACTCGACCTCGACGGCGAGCTGCTTGGCTACCTCGAGGCGAGCGGGCAGGCGGTCAGCTGTGGCGACGGGGTGATGCTGGCGACGGGCGCGTACGCCGCGGCGGTGCGCACGGTCGTGGCGCGGCTCCAGGCCACGGGCGGCGCGACGCTCGGCGATGTGCGCGATGCGCTGCAAACCAACCGCCGCGTCGCGCAGGCGCTGCTCGAGACGCTCGACCGCCGGGGCGTGACCCGCCGCGAGGGCGAGACGCGCGTGCTGGTCGCCGCGCCCACCGGCGCGACGCCGGAAGAGCGACGCGCGTGACGAACCTGCTGCCGCTGCTCGCCGCGCTCGCGATCGGCGTGGGCGCCGCTGTACAGACCTCGATGGTCGGCGCGATGGGGCGCGAGCGCGGGGCTGCGGAGGCGAGTTGGCTGTCGCTGCTCGCGACGGTCACGGGCATCGCCGTGATCCTCGGCGTGCGCGCGCTGCGCGCGGACGGCGTGGCGCTGCCGGCGCCGTTCGATCGCTGGCCGGTGCTCGTGCTGATCGCGGCGCTGACGCTGTCCGTGCTCGCGCTGTCGACGCGCGGGCTGCCGCTGTACTTCGCGGGCACGGGGCTATTCGCGATTGCGTTCCTGATCGGCGCGGGCAGCCTGGGCCCGAAGCTCGGAGTCGCGCTGTTCCTCAGCGCGACGATCGGCGGGCAGGTGGTAGGCGCGCTGGTGATCGACCAGATCGGCGCGTTCGGCGCGGCCGCGATCCCGCTCACACCGGCGCGCCTCGGCGGCGTCGCGATACTGCTCGCCGGTGTAATGTTGGTACGCCTCGGGCACTGACTGCAACGGTTCGTTTACGCAACCACTGTAGCCTCGACCGGCGAGCCTTCGCGACACGCCGAGGCAAGGAGATCCCGATGCAGGTCATGAGCTACGCGCAGGGCACGCCATCGTGGTTCGAGCTGTCGACGAACGACGAGGCGGCCGCCGTGCGCTTCTACGACGCGCTGTTCGGCTGGCGGGACACCCCGAACCCCGTTGGCGAGGGCATGGGCAAGTACCACATGCAGAAGCTAGGCGACGCCGACGTCGGCGCTATCTCCGCGCTACAGCCGGACGAGACGGCGCAGGGCGTTCCGCCGCACTGGAGCGCGCGCTTTTCGGTGGACGACGTAGACACGAGCGTGGACCAGGTGCGCGCCGCCGGCCGCCTGGTGCTGGCGGAGCCGTTCGACGTGATGGAGTTCGGGCGCATAGCGGTAGTCGCCGATCCGACGGGCGCGCCCGTGTGGCTGTGGCAGACGGGCACGCACGCGGGCGCGGGCGTCATGCACAAGGCGAGCTCCGTGACCTGGGCCGAGCTGATGACCACGGACGCGCGGCGCGCCGCCACGTTCTTCGACCAGGCGCTCGGCCACGAGGTGCAGATCGTGCCGCCCGAGCGCGAGACCGACGAGTACATCCTGCTGCGCGTAGCGAACGAGGATGTGGCGGGGATCGTGACGATGACGCCGGAGATGGACGAGCACCCACCGAGCTGGACGATCTACTTCGAGGTGGACGACGCCGACCGCAACGCAGAGCGCGCGCAGCAGCTGGGCGGCGAGGTCGTGCAGCCGCCCGCCGACATCGCGCCCAGCCGCTTCGCCGTGCTGCACGACCCGCAGGGCGCGGTGTTCGGCATGATCAGGTCGGCGCCGCTGCCGTAGCGGCTCGCGCCGGCGCAATGCGTGCTGCGGCCGCGACGCTGTGCGTAGCGGCGCGGCCGCAGCGTGCGGCTGCGCACCAAGGGAGGTCACAGTGGCAGGCACGACGTACGCGGAGGGGGCCCCGAGCTGGTTCGAGCTGTCAACGAACGACGAGGCGGCGGCGTTGCGCTTCTACGGCGCGTTGTTCGGCTGGCGGGACGATCCGCAGCCGATGGGCGAGGGCATGGGCGCTTATCACCATCAACGGCTGGACGGGCAGAAGGTCGCGGCCATCTCGGCGCAGATGCCGCAAGAGGCGCAGCAGGGCGTGCCGCCGCACTGGAGCGTGTACCTGAACGTACGCGATGTCGATGCTGCGGCGGCGCGGGCCGCCGCTGCGGGCGGGCAGGTGCTGATGGCGCCGATGGACGTGATGGTGGACTCAACCGGTCAGCGCAACAGTGCCTGGAGTCTATCGGCCGGAGTGTCGTAGCCAAGAGTCTTCCGCGGTCGGGGGTTGAGCTTCGCTGCGAGCGCATCTAGGTCGTCCTGGGTGAGGCCCGCGATGCTCCTTCCCTTCGGGAAGTATTGGCGCAGCAAGCGGCTGGTGTTCTCGTTCGTTCCGCGCTGCCAAGGGCTTCGAGGGTCAGCGAAGTAGGCGGCGAGCCCAGTGTTTGCAGTGACCGTCTTGTGGTCGGCGAGTTCCATCCCGCGGTCCCACGTCAGGCTCTTGCGCACCTGCTCGGGAAGTCGCGCCATCGTTCGCGAGAGACCCTCGGTCACCGTCGCCATGTCGCGTCCGGCGAGCTTGATGAGCACGGTGAGCCGCGTTGCGCGTTCCACCACGGTCGCGATCTGGCTCCAGTGCCGACCGAGCAGGAGGTCACCCTCCCGGTGGCCTGGGATCGCCCGGTCTTCCACTTCTGTCGGTCGCTCTCGGATCGAGACCGCGTCAGTGATCTGCGAGCGCCACTGTCCAGTCATGGTGTTGTGGATGTTCCGGCGGGTTGGTCGCCGTGTCGGCAGGTGCTGCTGCAGATTCCGCGCCAACACGCCGCGGGATTGCACGAACAGCGACTTGTAGATCGTCTCGTGCGACACTCGCATCCCGCTTTCGGCTGGGTACAGCCTGCGGAGTGTGC
>VGPB01000191.1 GCA_016875695.1 Chloroflexota bacterium
CGCGGCTCGCCCGCCACGGCGCGCTGCGGCCACAGCGTCGCCAGGACCGACGCGAGCAGCGCCCACGCAAGCACCACGCGCAGCTCGCGCGACGGCACTCGGAGCGCGCGATGCCGGGATGCGCACGGCCGGGAGGCGCGACGCAGCAAGCTGTGCGGGGTCATTGCAGCCGCCCGTCCGCAACCCCGCCGCGGTGCAGGGTAGGCGGGGCGCGCGCTCCTGTGAAGTAGGGGGTGCGGCCGGGGGGCGTGCCTAGAAGACCGCGGCGAGCCCGGCGCGCGCGGCCCGCCAGCGCAGTAGCGTGCCCACCACGCGCGCGGCGCGCGGCACGCTCGGGATCACCGCGAGCCCTGCATCGAGCGCCGTGCGCAGCAGTTCGGCGTCGGGCACGAGCTCGTCGCCGCGGTTACGTCGCACGACCACCACCGGACGCGCGTGTTCCGCCTGCAGCTCTCCCAGCTCGTTCAGCGCGCGACGCTCCTGCTCGCGCGCGGCCTCGTCGTCGGGCGGCGGCGTGCCGAACGCCGAGTGCCGCGAGGCGCCGCTGTGCCGCGCCGGTGCGCTGTCCGGCGTCGCGAACATGAAGTCGTAGCCGGGCGTCGTCGCCGCGACGCGCAGCACGGTGCGCATCGCGCTGCCGCCCTCGCCTGTGAGCGAGCTGATGTCGAGCGGGTTGCGGATGCTGTTGCCCGCGATCGGGATGTGCTCGCGCAGCACCCCCTGCGCCTCCGCTGGCAGCTCCGGCAAGTCCACGCCATGGCGCGCGATCTCGTCCGTCGACAGCACGGAGAAGCCGCCGCCGCGCCCTACGAGTAGCGCGCGCGGCCCCGCAATGCGCCGCGCCTGCGTGCTGAGCAGCACGGCGAGGTCCTGCAGCTCGTCCATCGTGTCCACGCGAATCGCGCCGGCCTGGCGGCAGAGCGCGTCGAACACCTCGGTCGCGCCGGCAAGCGACGCGGTGTGCGAGCGTACCGCGCGCGCGCCTGCCTGCGACACGCCGCCTTTCAGCACGATCGTGGGCTTGCTGCGCGCGCACGCGCGCAGCGCCCGGAACAGCGCCCGGCCGTCCGGCACGCCCTCCAGGTAGGCGACCACCAGCCGGCTCTCCTCGTCGTGCGCGGCGTACTCGAACAGCTCGGCGGCGGCCACATCGCGCCCGTTGCCGAACGAGACGAGTTTCGAGAAGCGCAGCCCGCGCTCCGCGAGCCCGCGGATGATGTCCCCTGCGTTGCCGCCCGACTGCGAGATGCCGAAGACCGGTCCGGATTCGCGCGGCAACTCCTCGTAGAACGCGAGCTGCTCGGCGGGCACGTACAGGCCCATGCAGTTGGGGCCGATCACGCGCACGCCGCCCGCGTTCGCGCGCGCGACGAGCGTGCGCTCGAGCGCTGCGAGCGCCGCGTCGCCGCTCTCGGCGAAGCCCGCGGTGTACAGGTGCAGCGTGCGGACCCCCTTCGCGACGCACTGCTCGACGAGCGCGCTCGCGGTCCGCGCCGGCACAAGCGAGATCACGTGGTCGACGGGGCCGGGGCAGTCGAGCAGCGTTGAATAGCATGGCCGCTCAGCGATCACCGTGGCGTTCGGGTTCACCAGGTACAGTGGATGGTGGTCCGGGTACCCCTGGTCGAGCAGCGCGTGGAAGAACCCGCTGCCCCGCGCCTCGACGTCGCGCGGCATGCCGACCAGCGCCACCGAGCGCGGGTGGAACAGCGGGTCGAGCGGGTGGCCGGCCATCGAGCCTCCTCGCTACGCGCGAGGGCGGCCCGGCGCCGCCCCGACCCATTGTGCGGAGCGCGCGCGCTTCCGTCTCGCCGCGCGGCGAGTGACCTGACCCCCTGAAATGGATCCACCGCGAGCGGGAGAATCGCGGTGGACAGGAAGGGGTGTTTGGATGGCAACGTCGAAGCGGAGGCGGTACGGGGCCGAGGAGATCATCGGCAAGCTGCGGGAAGCCGAGGTCGGCCTGGCGCAGGGCCAGTCGGTCGCCTAGGTCAAAGCCCAGGTTCTGATCGAGGCATGGCGCAACGAGTACACCCGCATCCGCCCACACAGCTCGCTCGGCTACCGGTCCCCGGCATTCGAGGTCGTGGCAGGAGCACCACTGCTCCGGGACGAAACTCTAACTCTGCAGATGGCATGAATACCCGGGGCAGGTCAGGTCTCGGCATGGTCGTCTCGCCCGAGAGCGGGTGTTGCGCCGCCCTCCCTCCACCGTACGTGGCGCACGTCGTATGCGTAACGTGACGCGACGCGCCACGGGCGAACGCCGCGCGCCCGCGCGCGGGCGCGCACGCACGCTGCACGCGCGTGCCTGGGTGCGGACCGGCGGGCCGCCGCTAGTATCGGATGCCCACCGAGGTCCGCGTCTTGACCAGTTCGCCGCGCTGGTTCGTCCAGCGGTTCTCCGTGTACGTGAACAGCGTCAGCCCCAGCCGCCCCTGCCGTTCGTTCCAGTCCACGAGCGCGGAGCTCGAGGTGATCACGTCGCCGGGGCGCATCGGCACGTGGTACACGTCCGTCTGGCCGCCGTTCATGCCGCGCTCACCCACGCGCGCAGCTGTCGCGCTCGCGTTGAAGCCGCCCATGTTGGGCCGCTCCACGGGCCACGCGAACGGGTTGAAGTCCTGCGGCGCGATGATGCCGCCGAAGCGCGTCGTCTTCGCGTACTCCTCGTCCCAGAACAGCCGCGGCGGCGTCTCGGGCCAGTACACCGCGATTGCCCACTTGCGGATGTCCGACAGCGCGATCGGTGGTGACACGCGTCCCGGGGACCACGCGTTCTTGCGGTCCTGCATCTCCTGCGTGACGAGCGTCGTTGGTCCCGAGGTCATGCGCCCCTCCTCAGTCGCGGGCTCGCGCCCGCTCGCCTCGCGCCGCGACGCGGCTTAGATGCCGAGCTGCTGGGCGACGAGCTCGCGGTGGTGGTCGCCGTCGCCGAAGGCGAGCTCGGCGCGCTTCTGGCGGCGGTAGAAGAGCTGGATCTTGTAGTCCTTGGTGAAGCCGATGCCGCCGTGGATCTGCTGGCCGT
>VGPB01000192.1 GCA_016875695.1 Chloroflexota bacterium
GGCCTCGCAGTGCTCGGCGCGGTGCCGTTCGCGTGGCGCGCGCGGGTCCCGCGCGTGCGCGCGACCACGCTCGGCGCGTCGCTCGCGCTCGCGGGTGTGGTGCTGTTTGACGGCGCGCAGGCGCACGAAGACGCACCCGCGGCCGAGCGCACGAACCCCGTGGCGTTCTCGACGGAATCGATCGCGGCCGGCCGCGAGCTGTTCGCTGAGCACTGCGTGGAGTGCCACGGCCCGGCGGGGCGCGGCGACGGCCCACGCGCGTCGTCGTTCACGCCGCCGCCCGCCGACCTGAGCCTGCACGTCCCGCTGCACTTCGAGGTGCAGCTGTTCACGTTCATCGCGCGCGGCGTAGCGGGCACGGCGATGCCCGCGTACCAGGGCACGCTCAGCGAGGAGCAGATCTGGACGCTGGTGAACTACCTGCAGACGCTCGGCCAGCCGAATGTGGAGCGGTAGCCTCAGCGGGCGGACTATCGATGGCCTCCGGGCCGAGGGACCCGCCCACCCACCCTCTTGCGAGGGGCTGCGCCCCTCGCGCTCCCCGCAACACGGTGCGTCGCGCCACAGTCCACCGTGCTGGTCGCGCGCGGACTGACCAGGGCGGCGGACGCGCGATCGTCGCTGCGCCGGGGGCGAAACACGCGGCCACGCGCGTGACCTCGACGCTGAATGACGGCCGATGTGCCTAGTTCGGCACCTCGATCTTGATATCGGCGTTGTAGTCGGTGAACACGACGGTGGTCTTACCCTGCGGCGTCTGCGAGACGACGCGCAGCGGCAGGCCGTCGGCGACGCACGCCTCGGAGCTGGCGCCGCCTTAGACGGCGATCTTGAACACGTCGCGGCGCTTGCCGCTCACCGTGTTGGAACCGCTCGCGGTGACGCCGGGTCCGGTGAAGGACCGGATGGTGCCCTGCACGTCGGGCGACTGGAAGCCGCCGAAGCCCGCGTCGCTCTGCTTGGTCCAAGTGTCGCCGGCCTTGAACCAGCTGTCCGCGCCGATGCTGATGATCTCGAGGCCGAGGATCTTGATGTGCAGGCGGTCCGGCTGCACCGACTCGATGGTGCCGGTCTGGGTCTGGCCGCCCGCCTCGATGGCGCCCCGCGGCGGCAGCCGTCGAGGCGGCTCGCTCAGTCGCGGAGGCGGCAGCGGTGGTGCCGGCGTCCTCCTCCTCGTCGTCGCCGCCGCAGGCGCCGGCGAGCAGCCCGAGCACGAGCAGCGCGGCGCCAGCCGCCGCGAGCCGCAGCCTCGGTCAGAGCATGGGAGCTCCTTTCGCGGGAGTGAGAGCCGACGCGCGAGGCCGCCGCGCGCAGTGCGCGTCGAGGTGGGCACGTTGTAGCATCGGCCGCGGCCTGGCGTCAGCGCGCCGGGGAGGCGGGGAGCCTGTGAGGGCGGGAGGCGGGCGATGCGTGACGGTCGGATGGGCGTGGGGATCATCGGTGCGAACGTGCAGTACGGCTGGGGAACGCGCGCGCACCTGCCCGCGCTGGCCGCGATCACCGAGTACGAGCTGATCGCGGTAGCCACGACGCGCATCGAGACGGCACGCGAGACCGCGGAGCGCTTCAGCATCGAGCGCGCGTACGGAAGCGCCGAGGAGCTGTGCGCGGACCCCGACATCGACCTCGTGATCGTGTGCGTGCGTGTGCCTTCTCATTACCCGCTGACGAAGCTGGCGCTGGAGGCAGGCAAGGCCGTGTTCACGGAGTGGCCGCTGGGCGCGAACACGGCCGAGGCGCGCGAGCTCGCCGAGCTCGCGGCGGCGCAGAACGTGCGCAACATGGTGGGCCTGCAGGCGCGCGTGGCTCCCGAGTTCATCCGCATGCGCGAGCTGGTCAACGAGGGGTACGTCGGCGACGTGCTGCACGTCACGCTGCGCCAGAACCTGCACGGCGGCGGCGCGCGCGGGCAGACGTTCGCGTGGGCCGCCGACGCCACGAAGGGCGCGACCACGCTGTCGATCGCGGCCGGTCACGCGCTCGACGGCGCGCTCTCGGTCGTCGGCGAGCTGGAGCGCGTGAGCGCCGTGGTCGCCACGCGCGTGCCGGAAGCGACCATCGTCGAGACCGGCGAAACGATCCCGGTCACGGCCGCGGACACCGTGGTCGTGGCGGGCACGCTCGCGAGCGGCGCGCCGCTCTCGGCCATCGTCTCGAGCGTGCCGACGGTCGGGACGGGGCTGCACCTGGAGGTGCAGGGCACGGCGGGCGCGCTGGTCATCACCTCGACGGGCCAGGCGCAGATCGCCCCACTCGAGCTGCGCGGCGGCCAGACCGGCGACCGCGAGCTGGCGCCGGTGGCGCTCGGGCCGCGCAATCGCTGGGCGCCGATGGAGCTGAGCGGGCCCTCGCTGAACGTCGGCCAGCTGCTGCGGCGTATGGGTGACGGCATCCGCATGCGGCGCAACATGGAGCCGGACTTCGCGCACGCGGTGCGGCGGCACGAGCTGCTGGACGCGATCCAGCGCGCCTCGGACACCGGCCAGGCGCAGCAGCTCGGCTGAGCGCAGCGGACGCGCGATCCTAGCCGTCGCGCGCGCGCGCGTAGACGCTCGCGCGCGCGACGGCTAGGATCGCGCGAGCCGGGGCCCGTGCGGACGCGCGTGAGCGTGCCCGCGGCCGGGACTTCGTCGCCACGCGAGGGTTCGGCGGTCGCCGGGGGAGCCCAGGATGACGTTCGTCATCACCCAGCCGTGCATCGACACGAAAGACCAGTCCTGCGTCGAGGTGTGCCCGGTCGACTGCATCCACTTCGATGGCGACGCGGACCGCATCCTCTACATCAACCCGGCAGAGTGCATCGACTGCGGTGCGTGTCAGCCTGCTTGCCCGGTAAGCGCGATCTTCCCCGAGGCCGACGTGCCGGGCGACCAGCGCGCGTTCACGAGCATCAACACACTGTGGTACGACGACCCCGCGGCCGCCCGCCTGCAGGTCGAGGCGATTGCCGGCGGCGGCGCCTCGGCCGGCGGGGCCGCGAGCCCGGCC
>VGPB01000193.1 GCA_016875695.1 Chloroflexota bacterium
GAGCACGCCGACGAACAACACGGCCTCGAAGTACGCGACCCAGCCCATGCCGGCGAAGACCGTCGCCCAAGGGAACAGGAACACGACCTCGACATCGAAGATGACGAACGCGAGCGCCACGATGTAGTAGCGAGCGTTGAAGCGGCCCCACGAGCTGCCTTCGGCCTCGACGCCGCACTCGTAGGTCGCGCGCTTGATGGGGTCCGGGTGCTCGGGGCGCAGGTGCAGCCGGTAGAAGACGTACGAGGCGATGAGGGGGATGGCGGGGAAGAGCAAGGCGAACCCGAGCAGTACGCCCACGCGCCCGAACTGCTCAGGGATCACGGTGCGTCCCCCCGTGGCAGGCTGCGGCTCGGCGTGCCGCGACGGTTGTAGCACGGGCCTTTACTGGCCGCAAACGAATCCAGCGCCGCCCCGTGGCCGCGTGCGCGGGCCGTGCCGCGTCGCCCCGGCGCGTGCCCGGCCGTATGATCCGCCCGCCCGGCGTGCGCCCGCGAGCGGAAGGTTCCCCGACATGAAGTTCGGCGTGGGCCTCGCCGCCATGCGCCCGGAGCTGCGCCCCGAGGCGACGCGCAAGGCGGAGGCGCTCGGCTTCGAGTCGGTGTGGATGCCGGATCACCTCGTGGTGCCCGTGCGCTACGCGCCCGGCCAGTACCCGTACGCTGGCGGCCGCGAGGCGCCGATCGCGCCCACGAGCCCCTTCGTTGATCCGCTGCTCACGCTCGCGTACATCGCCGCGACCACGTCGCGCATCAACCTCGGGACGGGCGTGTTCATCCTGCCGCTGCGCGACCCGATCGCGACGGCGCGCGCGGTGCTGACGCTGGACCACCTCTCGGGCGGGCGCGCCCTGCTCGGCGTCGGGGCCGGCTGGCTGCGCGAAGAGTTCGAAGTCGCCGGGCAACAGTGGGAGCATCGCGGAGCGCGCATGGACGAGTGCATCCGCATCCTGCGCGCGCTGTGGACGGAGCCTGAGCCGCGCTTCGAGGGGCAGTTCTACGCGTTTCCGCCGGTCGGCTTCGAGCCGAAGCCCGTGCGCCGGCCGCACCCGCCGATCCTCGTCGGGGGCACGACGCCGCCCGCGCTGCGGCGCGCGGCCACGCTCGGCGACGGCTGGTACGGGCTGGGCGAGACGCCCGAGAGCGCCGCCCAGCGCGTGGCCACGCTGCGCAAGCTGCGCCGCGCGGCGGGCCGCGAGCACGAGCCGTTCGAGGTCACGGTCGGCGCGAGCCCCACGCTCGAGGCTGTGGCGCGCTACGAGGAGGCGGGCGTCGACCGCCTGGTCGTCGTGCCGTGGACGCGGGGCAGCGAGGTGCTGAGCGGGCTCGAGCGGTTCGCCGACGAGGTGCTCTCTCGCCTCCCGCCCGCGACGCGCGCGGGCTGAGCCTCGCCCACCCGCCGGCGACCGGTCGCTACAACAGCAGGTCCATCTGGCGGTGCTCGATACCGGCGTCGAGGAACACCGGGCCGTGCGCGACGTAGCCGAGCCGCTCGTAGAACGCGAGCGCGTGCAGCTGCGCGGCGAGCGTGGCGCCGGCGAAGCCGCGGGCGCGCGCCTCGACGTGCAGCGCGTGCATCAGCGCCGCGCCGTAGCCCTGCCGGCGATGGTCCGCCAGCACAGCCACGCGCCCGATGTGTGGAAGCTCGCCCGGGGGCGGGTCGAGCAGCAGGCGCGCCGTCGCTACGGGCGCCCCGTCGAGGCGGCCGAGCAAGTGCACGGCGGCGCCGAGCGGGTCCGCGTCGTAAGCGTCGATCTCCTCGTCGGCGGGGACGTGCTGCTCCTCGACGAACACGCGCGTGCGGATCGCGAGGGCCGCTCGCAGCTCCTCGCGCGTGGTGACGCGCGCTACCTCCAACCCGGGCACGCGCGCCTCCGTGGTGTGGGCGTCCCGTCTCGGCGCAGACGAGCGTAACCCGGCGGCGGCCCCCGGCGATCACACGCTGGAGATTAGGGCGACACGTGCGCCGCCAGCCGCGGCCGGCTGCGCGGGCCCTCCATCCGGAGGCACGCGGCTCCAACCCTCGCGCAACCCGAACCGGCGCAGGACGCGAACTGTGCGAACCGCGCGCGGCGGGTGCGGGAGGGCCGCTGTTACAGCACGACGAGGAGCACCACGACCACGAGGATGAGGGTGAGCAGGCCAGCGCCGATGTACATACGTCTACTCCCGCGACTCCTGCCGGCGTGACCGGCCTGAGAATCGTCGCGGACGGGCCATGCCGGTCGCGTCACGGACGCCCGGCGGCGCTTCCAATCGCATGCCAGCCGCGATGCCGGGCGCCGCGGCGCGCACCCGCTCGCCGGACCGCGATCCGCTACGATCGGAGTCCCGCGGCCGCGCGGCGCGCGAGAGGACCGTCGATGACCGCTCCTGCGCTCGTCTGCCCGCGCGACGGTGCGGCGCTCGTCCCCGAGCGCGTACAGCGCATCGAGGTCGATCGCTGCCCGGTGTGCCGCGGGTTCTGGCTCGACGCGCACGAGCTCGGGGAGCTCGAGTCGGCGCGGGCCGACGAGCACGCGCGCCGGGGCATGGTCGACTACGCGCAGCGCGTGTCCGAGCTGCGCTGCCCGGTGTGCGCCCGGCCGCTGACGGCGTTCAACTACCGCGCGCACAACGTCGAGCTCGACATGTGCGACGAGGAGCACGGCTACTGGCTCGACGCGGGCGAGGAGCGCGAGGTGCTGGCCGTGCTGCAGGAGCGCGCCCGCGGGATGCGGCGCATTCCATCCGCCGAGGCGGCGTGGCATCGCGCGCGCCGGGGCGGCGCGGGCGGCGGGCTGGTCGAGCGTGTGCGCCGCTTCTTCGGCCGTTAGCCTCAGTCCGGCTCCCCGCCCGGTACGGCACTGCGCAGGCGCATCGAGATCATCGTCATGACGTCTTCGAGTTGCGCGACGACCGCCTGGCGGTCGGCGTCCACCAGCCGGTCCAGCGCGTCGACGCGGAGCAGGGCGTCCCGCGCCTCGGCGATCGCGCGTTCCAGGCG
>VGPB01000194.1 GCA_016875695.1 Chloroflexota bacterium
CGTCGCGTCGCCCAGCTGCGAGGCGGCCAACCGTCCGAGCGCGCGCGTGGCCTCCGCGAACTGCGGCGCGAACGCCGGCATGGCGCCGCGTGCCAGCAGCTCGCGCGCGAAGCGGCGGCCGAGCCCGCCGGGGTGCACCGTCGCACGCACCTGCACGAAGCCAGCCGCGCACAGCGCCTCGACGAGCGCCGCGGTGCGCCAGCGCACGAGCTCGACCACCCACGACTCGCGCACGTGCGGGCGCAGCCGCTCGAGCAACGGGACGCCGAGCGCGTCCGAGAGCGGCGTCTCGCCGTACGCTGGCGGCGCGAGCGCCGCCGCGGCCAGCGCCTCGGCGTGCAGCGCGAGTGTGTAGCGACGCTCCAGCGGCGGCTCGGCTACGCGCCGCACGTAGCTGTACAGCAGCCTCCCGTCCGCCTCCCACAGCCACGCGGTCTCTAAGCCGGCCCCGCCCACTAGGCGCTAGTCCTGGTACGAGGCGCGCAGCACGCCCCCGGGACGCAGCACGCGCAGCGCCTCGGCGAACGCCGCAGCCGGTGCCGCTGCCTCTTCGAGCGACGATGCCGCGGTCACAAGATCGAAGCTGCGGTCGGCGAACGGCAGGCGCCCCGCGTCGCCTGCGACGAAGCGTGCGTTGGCGATGCCGAGGCGCTACGCGTTGGTCGCGCAGCGCGCGACGCGCCGAGGCGAGGCGTCGACGCCCACGACCAGCTACTCCGGGCACGCGGCTGCGAGCGACAGCGCCGGCCAGCCGTCGCCCGGGCCGATGTTGAGCACCGCCGTACCGCCGGGCGGCGCCTGCGCCGCGTAGTCGGCGACGCGCGCGGCGTCGGCCCAGTGCTCCTCGCGCAGCGCGCCGTAGGACACGTCGACGAAGGCGAGCTGGCCGTTGCGCTGGCGCGCCATCAGCTCGTACAGCCCGCTCGGCGAGTCGCGCGGCTCGGGCGGCGCGTGCGCGAGGAGCCAGCGCTCGACGTCCGTCGCTGTGATCGCGCGGGCGTCCACGCCGGCCTCCTCGCGCGGCGCCTTACTTGAGCGCGCCGGTCTCCCGCAGCAGCTTCAGGGTGCCCTGCAGATCTTCGAGCTTGCCAAGGTCGATGGCCAGCGGGCGCAGCTCGGCGATCGAGCGCACGTCGCCACTCGTGGGCATGCCGGCGACCAACGGGTACTCGAAGGTGCGCTCCGCGAAGTAGCGCTGCGCCTCCTCGCCGAGCATGAACTCCAGCAGGCGCGCCGCGGCGGGTTGCTGCTTCGAGGCCGCGAGGATGCCGGCGCCCGCGACGTTCACCAGCGTGCCGGGGTCGCCGGGCGCCGTGTAGTGGTTGCGCGCCGAGAAGCCCGTCCCGCGCTCCTTGAGGAACTGGTGCAGGTAGTAGTGGTTCACGAGGCCGTACGCGATCTCGCCGTCACCGACGGCCGCCACGATCGCGGGGTTATTGGCGTACTCGACGGTGCCGTTGGCCTTCATCTGCTCGAGCCACTGCTTCGCGGCCGCGTCGCCCTTCGTCAGCCGCAGCGCCGTGACGAACGCCTGGAACGAGCCGTTAGCCGGCGCCCAGCCGACCTTGCCGCGGTAGCGCGGTTCGGTGAGCTCGAGCACCGAGGCCGGCAACTGCCCCTCGGTCACAAGCCTGGTGTTGTAGACGACCACGCGCGAGCGACCCGTTAGGCCCACCCAGCGGCCGCTCGCCGCGCGGTAGGCAGCCGGCACGCGCGCGAGCAGCGCCTGGTCAAGGTTCGTGAACAGCCCCGCCGCCTCGACAGCGCCGAGCGCGCCGGCGTCCTGGGCGATGAACACGTCGGCGGGCGTGCGCCCGCGCTCCTCAAGCAGCGTCGCCGCCAGCGGGCCGCTGTCCGCATAGCGGGCCTCTACCTTGATCCCGGTGCGTTCCGTGAAGCGGGCGAACAGGGGCTCGATGAGCTCGCGCGTGCGCCCGGAGTAGACCGTGAGCGTGCCAGACGCTGCAGGCTGGCCGCCGCTCGCGAGCGTCGCCGTCGAGTCCGCGACGGGGTCGGTGACGGGGTCCGCGCTCGCGTCCGGCCTGTCACCGCCGTCACTCCCGCACGCGGCCAGCGCGAACGCGAGCACCAGCAGCGCGAGCGCGCTCGGCGCGAGTCTATGCCACGGCGCGCCTCGAAGTAGCTCAGACAACGTGCACTCTCATCGCGCGGCCGTTCGCCGCGTCGCGATGACCTCCGGTAGACCCTCGCGGGCTGACGCGGGGCCTGCCTCCGCACCCCAATGTTAGTACAGGCTCAACTACGGGCAACGCGTGTGCTTTGCGCCTGCATCGGCTGTGCTGCGGGTTAGAACAGCCCGCCCGTACGCACAGCGCGCTCGAGCGCGTACAGCACGAGCAGCCCGGCGCCCAGCGCGAGCCACTTCCAGTAGAACCGTCCCGGGTCTTCGAGCAGCGCCGTCTCCTCGATCCCATGCCAGCTAACGGAGGCGCGCCGCCACCTCGTCCGCGAGCGGCAGGCACGCGGTGAGCCCAGGCGACTCGATGCCGCCGAGGTGCACGTAGTCGGCGTCGTCCCAAATCAGGAAGTCGGCCGGCGGTTCCCCGGGGCCATCGAGCCTCGGCCGGTAGCCGACCTGCCCGGGCGCGATGTCGGCATCGCGCAGCCCCGGCAGCAGCCGCTGCGCGGAGGCGAAGAAGGCCGCGCGCGCCGCGTCGTCCGCGCGGTAGTCGCGCGCCGCGCCGTCGTCGAGCCAGGTGGCGTCCGGGCCCAGGTGCAAGCCGCCGTCGAGGTCGAGGGTCAAGTGCACGCCCAGCCCGCCGAGGTCATGGTGCGGCACGGGGTACACCAGCCGCCCGATGCTGCGCGCGAGCTGCGGGTTGACGACGTCGTAGTAGCGGCCGCGGTTGGCGCGCTGGCGCAGCCGCGGCACGTCCGAGCCGGCGCGCGTGCCGCCATCGAGCGGGTAGCCGAGCGCCGCGGCGACGGCCG
>VGPB01000195.1 GCA_016875695.1 Chloroflexota bacterium
GCGCCGCCCGCCGCCAGCGCGGCGGCCAGCGCCCATTTCACCTCGCCGCGCACGACGTACGGCACGACCGCGACCGTCGCCAGCGCGATCACGATCGCCAGCGACGTCGCCTGCGCGCGCCGCTGCGTGAGCCCCAGCAGCACCGTGAGCAGCGGGATCATCGTGACGCCGCCGCCGACGCCGGTCATGCCCGAGGTGAAGCCGCCGACGACCCCCGTCAGCATCGCGCGGCTGCGCTGCATCTGCTCGCCCCTTCGTTCGGCACCGCTCGCGCAGTCTCCGCCGCAAGTGCGCGCACCCGCAAGCACCGCCCGGCTAGCCGCGCTGCAGCTCGGCGAGCAGCGCGCGTCGCAGCAGCTTCTCGTTCGCCGTGCGCGGCAATGCGTCCACCAGGCGGTACTCGTGCGGCCGCTTGTACGCGGCGAGCGTGCGCGCGGCGTGCGCGGCGAGCGCCTCGGCGGTCGGCACGGCGCCGGGCTGCGGCACGACGCACGCCGTCACGATCGTCTTCTCCGCGCTCAGCGGCACGCCCACCACGGCCACTTCCGCGACGCCGGGGCACGTGGCGAGCGCCGCCTCGATCTCCACCGGCGACAGGCGGTACCCGAACGACTTGATCAGGTCGTCGGCGCGACCCTGGAACCACACGTAGCCCTCGGCGTCGATGGCGGCGCGATCGCCGCCGACGAACCACTCGCCGCGCAGCATCGCCGCCTCCTCGTCCGGGCGGCGCCAGTAGCCCAGCATCAGCCCGGGGTCCGAGCGGTGCACTGCGAGCAGCCCGGCGACCCCCCGCGGCAGCGGCTCGTCGCCGGCGGCCGGGTCGTCCGGTAGCACCGCAACCCGCCGGCCCGGCTGTGGCCGCCCCGGCGAGCCGGGCCGTGGAGGCACCGCGGGGCCGCTGGACACGTACGTGCTCACCTCGGTCATGCCGAGCGACTCGTAGAGCGGGACGCCGGTGCGCGAGCCCCACTCCGCGGCGACGGCGGCGGGCAGCGCCTCACCCGCGCACAGCCCATGGCGCAGCGCCGACAGGTCGGCGTCCTCCGGCCGGCCGTACTTCAACAGCTGGCGGAACACCGTCGGCACCGCCGCGAAGACCGTGACTCGCTGGCGCTCGAGCAGCGACGGCCACGCCGCGGGCTCGCTGCCGCTCGCGACGAGCACCGCGTGCGCGCCCACCGACCACGGGTCCATCAGGCCGACGCCGAGCGTGTACGACCAGTTCAGCGCGCCGGCGTGCAGCGTCACGTCGTCTGGGCGTAGCGCCTGCCATGCATCGCCGTGCATCGGCGTGCGGCCGCGCAGCACGCGCTGCGCGTGTAGCACGCCCTTCGGGCGCGCGGTCGTGCCGGACGTGTACTGCAGGTACGCGGGGTCCTCGGGGTACGTCGCCGGCAGCGCGCCGGCCGCCGCCGGCGCGCTGCCGAGCGCGCCGGCGTGCAGCACGCGGCAGCGCGGCGGGAGTGCCGCGTCGAGCGCGTCACGCGTCGTGAGCAGTGCCACCGCGCCGGCGTCCGTGGCGACGAACGCAGCCTCGGCGTCCGTGAGCTGCGGCGACGCGGGCACCGGTACGAGCCCCGCCGCGATCGCGCCGAAGAACGCGAACGCGTACTCCGGCGAGTGCGGCAGCAGCACGAGGAGCCGGTCGCCCGGCGCGAGCCCGGCCGCGAGCAGCGCGCGCGCCGCGCGCTCGACGCGTGTCCACGCCTCGGCGTAGCTCCAGCGCAGCACGCGCTCGCCATCGATGAAGCTGAACGCCGGGCGCTGCGCCTGCTGCGGGTCCAGCGCGCGCGCCTCCAAGCACGCGCGCGCGAGGTTGTACGGCTCGCTCCGCGGGCGCGCAGCCGCGCCGGCCGCGCGCGGCAGCGCGACGGTCACGGCGCCTGCTCGACGACCGCGGACATTGAGCCCTTGCAGCGGCGGATGCGCGGGTCCGGACCGTAAGCGTGGATCTGGCGCTGGTGCCCCGTCACTTGCTCGTGGCTCGCGGTCTCGACGATGACCCGGCCCTCGCTGTCGACGATGCACGCGAGCGCGTACGCTTTCTCGGTGTCGTAGCCCAGCACCCGGCCCAGCAGCTCGATCACGTACGCGTACGTGTGGTCGTTGTCGTCGAGCAGCACTAGGTGGTAGCGCGGCTCGAGCTGGGGTGCGTCGTCGGTGAAGTGCGTGCGCGTGGGCGCCGGCGCCGAGGGGGGCGGTTGCTGCACCACCGGCCTATTCTGCGGCGCGCGCTGAGGTGCCACAACCGCAACGCTACGCGGCAGGCTCGGCCGAGGGCTCGTCGGCGAGCACCACGGGCTGGCGGCGCAGCGCGAGCGAGATCGGGCCGCCCGCGAAGGGCCGCTCGTGCGGCGCGGCGCGCATGCGCACCTCGGTGCCGTCGCCGAGGCGGACGTGCAGCACCTGGTCGTGGCCGTAGTATTCGCGGCCGACGATCACGCCGGCGATACCGGCGGGCTGCGCCTGCAGGTCCTCGGGCCGCACGACGATCACGCAGCGCGCGGCGCCCGCGGGTGCGGCGAAGCGACCGAGCGGCGTCGCAACCTGGCCGTTCTCGACGCGCGCGCGCAGCAGGTTGGCGTCGCCCACCGCCTCGGCCACGTGCATCGTCGCGGGCTGCGTGTACAGCACGTCGGGCGGCGCCACCTGCTCGATGCGCCCGCGCCAGAGGAAGCCCACGTGGTCGGCGACCGACAGTGCCTCCTCCTGGTCGTGCGTCACGAGCATCGTCGTGATGCCGGCGCGCTTCACGATCGTGCGCACCTCGGCGCGCACGCGCACCCGCAGCGCCGCGTCGAGGTTCGAGAACGGCTCGTCGAGCAGCAGCAGGCGCGGCCGCGGCGCGAGCGCGCGCGCGAGCGCGACCCGCTGCTGTTCGCCGCCGGACAGCTCGTGCACGCCGCGCCGCCCC
>VGPB01000196.1 GCA_016875695.1 Chloroflexota bacterium
ACGCGGCGACCCGTGCGTCGAGTGCTGCGAGCGTGCGGCGGCGCGGCAGGCGGTGGCTCCACCAGGTGCGCCAGCCGGCGAAGTCGACCCCGCACGCCACGAGTCGCGGGCGCGCGCGGTCGGCGCGCAGGCGGAGGTGCAGGCGCTCGGCGAGAAAGCCCTCGATCGCCGCGTGCCAGCGCTCGAGCTCGGCCGGGTCCTCGGAGAGCAGGACCATGTCGTCGACGTAGCGCACGTAGTGGCGCACGCGCAGCGTGCGCTTCACGAACTGGTCGAGCTCGTTCAGGTAGACGTTCGCCCAGAACTGGCTCGTCAGGTTGCCGATCGGCAGGCCGAGGCGGTTCGCCTTGCCGAACAGGCTCTTGACCTCGGGCACGGGGTAGCGCGCCGAGCGCGGCCCGGGGCGCGGGCGGCGGTGCAGGCCGCGCGGGCCGCGCGGCTGGAAGCGGTAGTCGCGCGTCGGGTCGTGGAACAGCACGGTGCGCGTGAGCCAGCGCAGCTCGGGGTCGCGCACCGCGCGCTCGAGGATGTCGCACAGGACCTGCTTGTCGATCGACGGGAAGAAGCTCGCCACGTCGAGCTTCAGCGCGTACACGCGGCGGCGGCCGTTGCGCGTAGCACTGCGCAGGAAGGCGGTCAGCCGGTCGCTCGCGGCGAGCGTACCTCTGCCCTTGCGGCAGGCAAACGAGTCGTGGATGAAGCGCCGCTCGAACAGCGGCTCGACCTGCGCCACCAGCAGGTGGTGCACGATGCGGTCGCGGAAGTCGGCGGCGAACACCTCGCGCGGCTTCGGCCCGTCGGTGACGAAGCACATCGAGGTGCCCGGAGTGTAGGTGTGCTCGCGCAGCTCGCGCTGCAGGTCGAGCAGGTTCGCCTCGGCGTCGAGCTCGAAGCGCAGCGCGTTGAGCGTGCAGCGCTTGCTCCGGCGGCACTGGTGCCAGTGCCGCCGGAGTGCTGCGAACGAGTAGGGATCCGTGCGGACCCCATCACGGGAAGGGGCGATCACGAGCCGGCACGCACGGCACGAACGTAGTTGCCATTCGTCTTGTTGTCGTTGTTCACGTTGCCGTCGTTGAAGTTGACGATCCACGCGTTCTGCGGATTGTTCGCGTAGGACGACGAGGACCAGTAGTTCGACGAGACGTCGCCCCCTCCGCTTGCTCCCAGGTGGCTTCCACGCACGCGTGGGCCGTCCCTGGACCCGGGCGCCTGGCCGCGCCGTGGCGCGGGAAGAAGCCCTTGTGCCGTACGCCCGTTTCCAGGGCGCCGGCGCTGGACCGGAGTCTCCGGCGGGAGAGGGACCTCGTGATCATGGCACGCCCGGCGCGGCTACCCCGGCGGGGATCGCCGGCCGGCTCTGGCCATGCCCCAATTGCTCGCTGGCTCCGCGAGCCAGCCGTCGCTCTGCCTCCTTTCTCCGCCGGCAGCGCGGCCCGCTACGCCGCCGCGACCGGACGGGCGTGCGGGATCTCGCCCGGAGCGATGGGACGGACCTGGCCGGCTCCGAGGCTGACCACCGCGACGGTCGCGCCGTCGAGCGCGACGAACTCGACCTCGTAGCCGCGCTCCCCGTGCACGAGGACCACGGTACCGACATCGCCCTTCTGCAGGCGATGCTCGGGCAGATCCACCGTCAAGACCACGCTATCGAGCTCACGTATCATCGGCTTCGCCTCCGTACCGGGTACGCCGTCACGAAGCGCGGGGTCTCGTCGCCTGCCTCGACGAACCAGATGGTCCGCGCGATCGGCTTGCGCCCGTCCGGTGTCTCCAGGGGACCCTCTACCACGTATCTCGTTCCGAACGGAGAGGGCTCGACCGTGGCGACCTCGTGCTCCTTCGCATGCACCAGGAGTGCGGCCCGCAGGTCTTCCCAGCGGGTGCGGGTGAAGCCGAACGCCGACAGCCAAGCGGCCTTGTGCCGGCCGCTCGGATGAGCGGGGTCGAGAAGGTAGCCCGTCAGCTTCCGGACCTCGACCCGGGCCTCCGGAACGCTGGGCAGCTTCACGGCGGGGGCGCATTCATCGCGCCATCACCCGCCGGGCTGGCTGCGGCCTGGCGCTCGCCGTCGCCGGGCCTCGCCTGCTGGCTGCGGAGCCAGCCTTCGTTCTGCCGTGCGATGTCCACCGCCAGCGTGACGGCGTGCTCGAACGACGAGACCTTGGCGAACGCCTTCGCGTCGCAGGCGAGGCGCAGCAGCACCTTCAGCTCCTCGACCGTCTCGCGCAGCTCGAGCAGCGTCTCGACGCGCTCGCGGCGCGAGTTGGCGCGCACCACCAGGCGCAGCACCGTCCGCGCGCAGTCGCGCAGGTCGGCGCCGAGGCCGTACTTGTGGTAGCGCGGGAAGCCGCGCACGACCTGGTCGAGGTACAGGCACAGGTCGTAGGCCCGCTTGAAGATCGGCAGGTGCTCGGTGTTGGCCATCGCGAATTTTTTCCCGGGCGGCCTGCGGCCGCCCGGAAAAGGGTCAAGTGGTCAAATCATCAAATGATCAAGCTCACGAGCCGGCACGCACGGCACGAACGTAGCTGCCACCCGTCTTGCCGCCGCCGCTCACGAAGCCGTCGCTGAATCTGACGACCCACGCGTTCTGCGGACCGCCCGCGGAGGACGACGAGGACCAGTAGAGCGACGAGACGGTGCAGCTGCACGTGAGGACCGTGCAGGCCGGCGCGCAGGCGGTGTTGAACGCGGGGAACGTCGCCGGGGCGAACGTCTGGAGGTTGCGGATGCTCTCCAGCTCGGTCAGGTTCGGCAGCCGCCAGTCCGTGTGGCCCGCGAACCCGCCGCCTGCGTTGAGCGTCGCGAGAAACGTCGTCACCGCCGTCCCGTTCATCGTGTATGGCGGCGAGACCATACCCCACGAGTACGTGTTGTCCT
>VGPB01000197.1 GCA_016875695.1 Chloroflexota bacterium
TACCGGCGCGCGCGGCGAGTGCGCGCACGGCATCGCGGTCGGCCGCGGTATCCTCGGGCGGGCGCCAGCCATGATCGAAGTAGGCGGCGGTCACCGCATCCGCTCGCGCGTGCGTGAGGGCGACGGCGAGCAGCGCGGCGCTCGAGTCCGGTCCGCCGGAGCACGCGACGACCAGCGGCTCGTCGTCCGCGACGCCGCTGCCGGCGAGGGCACGACGGACGCGGCGCTCAAAAGCGCCGGCGGCGCGCGGCGGAGGCGTACGTGTCACGGGCAGAGGGTACGCGCCCGCCGCCGGCCTGCGGGGCGCGCGTCAGCGCGCGAAGAGCACCTCCCACCAGCGCTGGCCAGGCCGGCGCTCCGGGGCCGCTGTGCCGGGTGCGTCGACCAGCACGGCAGTCTCGCCGAGCCGCACGAGCCCGAACTGCGCGCGCGCCATCGCCTCGATGTACTCGTCCGAGGCGATGTACTCGCGCAGGCCGAGGAGCTCGGCGCGCTGCAGGCGCAGCGCGTCCACCTCGTGCGCGAGCACGCGCCGCTCGTCGTGCAGGCGGTAGGTCTGTGTGGCGGTCTGCGCGGCGGCGTACAGGAAGAGGCCGACGAGCAGCGACGCAACGGCAAGCACCATCTGCGCCGGGCCAAACGAAGGCAGGCGAGCGCGGGGGAGACGCATTGCCCTTCGATCATCGCACCGGTCCGCCGCGTCCGACGCTAGCAGAGGCGGGCGATGCGGGCAAACGCGCGGCAGCGCTGCTTCAGTCCACGGGCAGGTGGCACTGCTCGTTCAGCTGCACGACGGCCCAGCGATCGTCGTCACGCAGCTCAACGATGCTGAGCGAAGCGAGGTCCACGCGAAACTGACGGAAGGCGCGCAGAGGCACGCCGAGTGCGTGGCAGAGCAACGCGTGCAGCGCAAGGTTGTGCGAGACGACGGCGACGACGACCTGGTTGCGCACGGCGAGGCCGTCGCGCGTCGGCGCGCCGGACGGCGCGCCGACGCGTTGCGCGGCGTCGCGAATCGCGGCGATGGCCAGACGCATGCGCTGCTGGGCCTCGTCCATGGACTCGCCGCCCGGAATGCGCAACGTGGTCGGGTCCTCGTCGCGCCAGCGGCGGAGGAAGTCGGGGTGGCGCACGCGCATCTCCTCGCCGGTCAGGCCGTCGAGCTCGCCGTGATCGACTTCGGCGAGGCGGTCGTCGGTGACGATAGGGACGCCGCAGGCGGCGGCGATCGCCGCGGCGGTCTGCTGCGCGCGCGAGGCCGGGCTCGCGTAGAGCGCGGCGGGCTGCAGCGGGCGCACGCGCTCGGCGAGCGCGAGCGCCTGCGCGCGGCCGCGGTCGTTAAGGTCCACCTCGCGCCGGCCCTGGGTGCGGCCCGCGGCGTTACCGTCGGTCTGGCCGTGTCGGATCAGCAGCAGGCGCAGCACCGGCATCGCGTCCGACCCTACTCGAAGCGGCCGCGCGCGCGCCACGCCCGCAGCGCAATGCGCGGGCGCGCGACCTCGATGGCGGTGCGCACAATGCTGCCCGGGCGCACGAGCGCCTCCACGCCGAGCGCTGCGAGCACGGACGACGGGCGTGCGCCGCGCGCGGGTTCGAGCGTGAGCCGCATGCGCAGGCGCGTGCAGCCGACCGCGGGCGGGAGCGCTTCGAGCGCGAGCACGGCTGCGCGCAGGTCGATGCGACGCGTGCGCTCACCGCGGCGTTCCTCCCACGGCAGCTCGCTGCGCGCGAGAAACGCGGCCACGCGCTCGGGGAGCGCGGGCGCCGCGGGCGCCGGCAGCGCGACCTCGTAGTCGGCCCAGCGTAGCGACGCCGAGAGCGAGGGCAGGCGCTCGCCGATGTCCTCGACGTCCACGGCCTCGACGCCGAGCGGCAGCGCGGCGCACAGCGCGTCGGGCGCGTGCTCGGGGTCGACGCCGCGCGCGAGCCAGAGGTCGAGCACCTCGCGCTCGCCGCTAGTGCCCGGCGGCAACGGCGGGCCGAACTCGATGCGGTGGCGCCCGCCGCCGCCCGCCACGGCGAGCGGCAGGCCGGCCGCCGCACATGCGTCGAGCCACGCGCGGCTGAGCTCGCCGCTCGTGAGCGCGCACGCGTCGCCCGTGCGGCGGTAGGTGATGCGCAGCCGTTGGCTGCTCAGCGCTGCGTCCTTTCTGCGCGCGGTCCGTGCGGTTAGTCCATGCTAGCGCGGCGCGAGGCCGAGCACCTCAAAGACGGTGGTGCCGCGCACGCCGGCTGCGCGCAGTCGACGTAGCACGTCCGGCAGCGCGTCGCGCGTGGCGTCGGAGTCGCAGTAGCTCACGGTGATCACGCCGCCGCCGAGCGCGGCCGCGCGCTCCAGGTTCGCGGCGGCCTGCGCGGCGGAGAAGCCGCGCCAGTCACCGGAGTCGCCGATGACGGTGCCCGCCGCGTCGCGCTCGATGGTCTAGAACACGTGTAGCGGCCAGCCGGCGCGCGCAGCGACGCCGAGCACGCGCGCGTCGCGCGCGCCGTCCGGCGCGCGCCACAGCGGGGGCGTCGAGCGGCCGGTCGCGGCAACGATGGCGGCGTCCGCCCGTTCGAGGTCGCGCGCGATCGCGTCGTCGCTGAGCTCGCGGTAGTCGGGGTAGGCGTGGCTGTGGTTGGCGACCTCGTGGCGCTCGTCGATGGCGCGTGCGAGCGCGGGGTACGCCTCCATCCACTGGCCGATGAGGAAAAACGTGACCGACACGTCGGCTTCGCGCAGGGAATCGAGGATCGCGGCGGTGAGGCCTGCGTGGCCGCCGCAGTCGAAGCTGAGCGCGAGCGCGTGGCCATCGCGCGCGCCGCGCGACACCTCGACGGGGGCGCTTGACGCGGCGGGCTGCGGGGCGGCCGGGGGGAGCACAGGCGCCGC
>VGPB01000198.1 GCA_016875695.1 Chloroflexota bacterium
GTACAACACTCCGCGCGAGCGCAGCCCCGCGAACGCGCGCGCCGCGGGCAGCAGCCCCGCCGCGCCGATAGCCGCCGTCACGAGGTACCAGCAGAGCGCATCCCCCACGGGCGCGCTATCTCTCGGCCGGCTGGGTGGCCTCGGCCAGCTGCGGACTCGCCAGCAGCGCGTCGACGAACGCGGCGGGGTCGAACGCCGCCAGGTCACCCGGCTCCTCGCCCGTGCCGACGAAGCGCACCGGCAGCCCCAGCTCGCTCGCGATCGCGAACACGATGCCCCCGCGCGCGCTGCCGTCGAGCTTCGTCAGCACGACCGCCGTCACCTCGACCGCCTCGATGAACGCCCGCGCCTGCGCCAGCCCGTTCTGCCCGGTCGTCGCGTCGAGCACGAGCGCCACCTCGTCGGGCCCGCGGCCCAGCTGGCGCTCGATCACGCGGCGGATCTTCGTGAGCTCGTCCATCAGGTTCTGCTTGTTGTGCAGCCGTCCCGCGGTGTCGATCAGCAGCAGGTCCGCGCCCCGCGCGCGCGCCGCCTCGAGCGCGTCGAACACCACCGCCGCGGGGTCGGCGCCCTGCTGGTGCGCCACCACGTCGAAGCCGAGTCGCGTGCCCCAGTGGCGCAGCTGATCGATCGCGGCCGCGCGGAACGTGTCGGCCGCTGCGCACAGCACGCGGCTGCCCTCGACCTGCGCCGCGTACGCGAGGCGCGCCACCGCCGTCGTCTTGCCGCTGCCGTTCACGCCGACGACCAGCACGACGACCGGCGCCGGGCCCGCCTCCGCCTCGCCGTCGCTCGTGGCGCCCCACAGCCGTCCGGCCGCGCGGCCCGGCGCAGCGTCCCGCTGCGGCGCCTCGAGGATCACCACGAGCTCATCGCGCAGCCGCGCACGCACGCCGTCCGCGTCGCGCGGCCGGCTCGCGCGCACGCGCTCGATCACCGCAAGCGTCGTCTCGACGCCCGTGTCGGCGCCGATGAGCGTCTCCTCGAGCGACTCCCAGAGCGCCTCGTCGACGGCGCCGCCGCCGAACAGCCCGCCGATGCGCCCGAGCCACGAGCGCCGCGTGCGCTCGAGCGCCTGGCTCGTCACCGCGTCCGACTGCGGGCTGCGGCGGAACAGGCGCACGCGCAGGTCCCTTCAGCGGCGCGCCCGCGCTGCCTGCGGGCGGACCTCGATCGTACGCCGCGGCGAGCGCTACGGGCAGCCGAGCGCCGCGAAGAGCGCATCCGGGTGCAGCGTCGCCTGTCTCCCGTTTGCGCTCAGGAATCCGACGTGGATCCCCGCCAGGATGATCTGCGGCGGCGTGTTCGCGGTGCGGCTGTACGCGCTCACCTGAGAGTCGAAGTACGGGGCGTAGATGCTGCCGCCGTCGGCGTGCCCGTACGGTCCGCTCCGGTTGCGCACGCTCACGAGCGAGGCCGCGCTCCCGTACTGGCCGAGCGGATTGCACACCGAATCCGGCGCGCCCCGGTCGCCGGAGATCGCACCGATGAACGCCCGCGTGCTGCCGCCGAGCAGCAGCGCGCGGCCGTTCAGGTCAGCCGCGTTGATCGTCGCGCCCTGCAGCGTGCGGAACGCGCCCGCGGGCGGCGCGGCGATGCTGCCTGTGTCGCAGACGATGATCAGCGGTACGTTGGCGGCGATCGCCTCCGGGTACAGCGCCGCGAACCGTGCATTGACTAACGCCGACGCGCCGACGAGGTGCCCGGTGAGCTGCCCGCCGCTCGCCACCCACGCCGACCGCAGCGTGCACCCCTGTGCCCCGGCCGCGCTCGCCAGTTGCGGCACGCTCCCGTCACCCCACACGATCAGCCCGAAGCCCCCAGTCGGCACCGTGCCGTGATCACCCTGGGCTCCGCCGCCGCGCGCTCCGCGCGCAGCGCTGCGGCCAGCAGCGCGACCGCGCACACGCTCACCACCGCCGCGCGCGCCCACCGCACCATCGCCGCTCGCTCCTTACGCCGTCGCCGCCACCGCGTCGCCGACGCGCAGCGACAGCAGCTGCGACGCCGAATCCTCGCCCATCGACACGCCGTAGATCGTGTCCGCCGCCTCCACCGTGCGCCGGTTGTGCGTGATCACGATGAACTGCGAGCGCACCGTCAGCTCGCCGAGCGTCTCGACGAAGCGGCCCACGTTGGCCTCGTCGAGCGCGGCGTCCACCTCGTCGAGCACGCACACGGGCGCGGGGTTGACCGCGAGCAGCGCGAACAGCAACGCCACCGAGGTCAGCGCGCGCTCCCCGCCCGACAGCACCGCCAGCGACGCGATGCGCTTGCCCGGCGGTTGCGCCTGGATCTCCACGCCGGCCTCGCCCCCGGACTTATCCGCCTCCACCACGCGCAGCTCCGCGTGCCCGCCGCCGAAGAAGCGCCGGAAGTACGTGCCGAAGTGCACGTTCACCTGCGCAAACGACGCGTCGAAGCGCTCGCGGATCAGCCGCTCGAGGTCGCGAATGGCCGCGCGCAGCTCCGTCTCCGCCGCCTCGAGGTCCGCGATCTGCTGCGTGAGGAAGCCGTGCCGCTCGCGCTCCTCGGACAGGTCGTCGAGCGCCTCGAGGTTCACAGGGCCCAGCGCGCGGATGTCGGTGCGCAGCTCGGTGATGCGCCGCCGCAGCGTCTCCGGGTCGACGTCCGCGCCGTCGCCCGTGCGCACCACGCCCGGCCCGGCAGCGGACGCCGGGGCGGGCGCAACGGGCTGCACGCTGCCGTCGGCCGTCAACACCAGCCCCTCGTCAGCGGCCTGCTGCGCGAGCGCCTGCGCGTGCTCGGCGGCGCGCCGCAGCTCGCCCTCCGCCTGCAGCAGCTCGCGCTCCACCGCGTAGCGCCGCGCCTGCAGGTC
>VGPB01000199.1 GCA_016875695.1 Chloroflexota bacterium
CCGCCGGAGCGCGTCGGCAAGCCACGCGGCGCCGGCCCGCTCCCGCCGAACGCGGCCAGCGGCTCGACGCCCGGCTCCACGAGCTCGCGGCGGAGCTCGATCACCTGGTCGCGCAGCAGCGCGGCGCGCTCGAACTCCAGCTCGCGCGCGGCGTTCTTCATCTGCCCCTCGAGCTCGCGGACCAGCCGCGCGAGCTCGTCGCGCGGGAGCTCCGACGCGCACGGCACGCTGTACTCGGGCTCGTCCTCGGCGACGCGCAGCGCGTCGGTGATGTCGCGGATAGTCTTCTTGATGCCCTGCGCGGTGATGCCGTGCGCCGCGTTGTGCGCCTCCTGGATCGCGCGGCGCCGCGCCGTCTCCTCAAGCGCAAAGCGCATCGAGTCCGTGATCGTGTCCGCGTACATGATCACCTGGCCCTCAGCGTGCCGCGCCGCGCGCCCGATCGTCTGGATCAGCGAGCCGCCCGACCGCAGGTAGCCCTCCTTGTCCGCGTCGAGGATGCAGACGAGCGACACTTCGGGCAGGTCCAGGCCCTCGCGCAGCAGGTTGATGCCAACGACGATGTCGTGCACGCCGTGGCGCAGGTCGCGCAGGATCTCGATGCGCTGCAGCGTATCGATCTCGGAGTGGAGATAGCGCGCCTTCACGCCCATCTCGAGCAGGTAGTCGGTGAGGTCCTCGGCCATCTTCTTCGTGAGCGTGGTCACCAGCACACGCTCGCGACGCGCCGCGCGCGCCTGCACCTCGGCCAGCAGGTCGTCGATCTGCCCCTTCGTCGGGCGCACGTCAATCAGCGGGTCCACGATGCCCGTCGGCCGGATGACCTGCTCGACGACCTGCGTCGAGGATTGCAGCTCGTATTCGGCGGGCGTGGCCGATACGAACACCACCTGGTTGATGTGACGCTCGAACTCGTCGTAGTTCAGCGGCCGGTTGTCGAGCGCGGACGGCAGGCGGAAGCCGTAGTCGACGAGCGTCGTCTTGCGCGCAACGTCGCCGTGGTACATCCCACGGATCTGCGGCACGCTGATGTGCGACTCGTCGATGAACAGCAGCCAGTCGTCCGGGAAGTAGTCCAGCAGCGTCCATGGCGTCGAGCCCGGCGCGCGCCCGGCGAGGTGGCGCGAGTAGTTCTCGATGCCCGAACAGTAGCCGGCCTCACGCAGCATCTCGAGGTCGAAGCGCGTGCGTTCGGCGAGGCGCGCTGCCTCCAGGATCTGCCCGCGGCCGCGCAGGTACTCGAGCCGCTGCCCCAGCTCCTCCTCGATGCTGACAAGCGCTTCCTCGAGCCGCTGCTTCGAGGTGACGAAGTGCTTCGCGGGGTAGATGGCGTGGCGCTGCGCCTCGCTCAGGAGCTCGCCGGAGAGTGGGTCCACGGTGACGATGCGCTCCACCTCGTCGCCGAAGAAGTCGACGCGCACCGCGAGGTCCTCGTACGCCGGGATCACCGTCAGCGAGTCGCCGCGCACGCGGAACATGCCGCGCACCAGGTTCGTGTCGTTCCGTTGGTATTGCATGTCGATGAGCTGCCGCACGAGCGACGCGCGATTAATGCGCCGCCCTTTGTACAGATCAACGACGAACGACTCGTACTCGCCCGGCTCACCGAGGCCGTAGATGCAGGACACGGACGCCACGATCAGCACGTCGCGGCGCTCGAACAGCGAACGCGTCGCCGCGTGCCGCATCTTGTCGATCTCGTCGTTGATGTCGGCGTCCTTAGCGATGTACGTGTCGGAGCGCGGGATGTACGCCTCCGGCTGGTAGTAGTCGTAGTACGAGACGAAATACTCGACGGCGTTGTTCGGGAAGAAGTCGCGAAACTCGGACGTGAGCTGCGCGGCGAGCGTGCGGTTGGGCGCGATGACAAGCGTCGGCCGCTGGTGGCGCGCGATGATGTTCGCCATCGTGAACGTCTTGCCGGAGCCGGTCGCGCCGAGCAGCGTCTGCCCGCGGTCGCCGCGGGCGAGACCCGCCGCGAGCTCGTCCACGGCGCGCGGCTGGTCCCCGGTCAGCTCGAACGGGCTGACGAGCTCGAACGCACGGTCGGTAGCGACGGGCATGACGTGGGCTCCTAGCGCCGCTCCATTGTAGCGAGCGTGCCCGGTGCTACTCTCCCACTGCCTCCGCGCTCTACGAGCCGCACGAGCGCATCGGCGTCGCCCGCGACGCAGTCCGGGTACGCCGCGACGCCCACCGATACGGTCACGCGCGGCGCGGCGCCTTGAGCGTGCGCCGGGCCGACCGCGGCGCGCAGCTTCTCGCCGACGACCGTCGCCGCCTGCAGGCCAGTCTCCGGCAGCATCACCGCGAACTCCTCACCGCGATAGCGCGCGACGAGGTCGGACACGCGCACCTCTGCGCGCAGCGTGCGCGCCACCACCATGAGCACGGCATCGCCCGCCGGATGCCCGTGGCTGTCGTTGACGCGCTTGAAGTGATCGATGTCCAGCATCAGCACCGCCACCGACCGCCCATAGCGCTCCGCGCGTCCGAACTCGACGTCCAGTCGCTCGGCGAAGCGGCGGCGGTTGAGCAGCCCGATGAGCGCATCTGTCATCGCGAGCGCTTCGAGCTCGGCGCCGGTCATGCGCAGCTGCGCCGCGTTCCCGACTAGGCGCCGCTGGCGCCGCAGCGACTCGCGGCCCTGCGACGCGAGCTGCCCGCCGATCGCGAGCACCAGCGCGCACGCGACGAGGCCCCAGCCCTCGGCCGGCACGCCGAGCAACGAGGCATCGCGCCAGCGCTCGACGTCACCGAGCGGCGTGAGCCCGTAAGCGGCAAGCAGCGCGAGCGCGGCGCTCGCGAGCAGCGGCCAGCGCTCGCGCGCGCGCCG
>VGPB01000200.1 GCA_016875695.1 Chloroflexota bacterium
CGACGCCGGACTCCCCGGGCACGCCCAACTAGGCGCGCGTTCCGGGCGCGCTACTCACGGCGTGCGCGGGGCTGCACGCGAGTACCGCGGTTCCATCGCGGCGTGCTCGTGCGCATGCGCGCCCGCGTGGTGCTGCGCGTGTGCCTCGAGGCCGAACGCACGGTCGTCCTCCGGGGCGACCATCACCAGCGGGCGCCGCGCCAGCTCGCCGAGGCGGCGCGCCGCGAACGCGAGCGCCTCGTCCTCCGTCATCGCGCCGGGAGTGTGCTCCACGCGCCACGCGCTGACGAAGCGCGTGGCGCGCATGTTCCACACCTCGACGCCATGCGGGAGCGCGACCGTGAGCAGGCCGTCGCTGAGCGCGAGCACGATGCCGCCCTGCTGCGTCTCGGTCCCGGCCTCGGTCGACCGGAATACCACCAGGTCGCCGCGTTCGAAGTCCACGCCCATCGCCGCGCTCCCGTCAGTCGTCGCGTTTGCGGCTACGCCGCGTCGTGCCGGTGGTCGAAGCCGGAGTACGGCGTGCCCAGGTACGGGAACGCCGCCAGGAACGGCGCCGCCGGGTCCGGCGCGGTGCCGTCCGCGAGCATGCCGACGACCGCGTCGGGGCTGAACGTCGCATCGATGAGCGGGTACACCGCGCCGGCGACGGCGCGCAGCGAGATCGCGACCACGTCGTCCGTGACGCGGCGCCCGTTCGGGTAGCCCGCCGCGTCGCCGCCCACCAGGCCGAGCTTGTTCGGCTGCGCCGTGGGCGGGATCGCCATGTTCAGCCGCAGCATGTCGGCCTTCGTCTGCCCCGTGAAGTTCTGGAACCCCGGGATCAGGCCCGACGGAATGCCGGTGAGCAGCACAGCCACGAGGTCCGCGCGCGGCTTGCCGCTCTTGTGCAGCGCGTCGAGCTTCGGGAACGCGCCGGGGTACAGCACCGGTAGCAGGCCCGCGAGCTCCGGCTTCTCGTAGTACTGCGCGAAGCCGGAGTCACGCGCCGGCGCGAGCGCGTTCCAGCGATCCTTCACGCCGAGCGGGATCACGACCTCGTTGATGAGCGGATTGCCGAGCCGCGACACCTGCACCCACGGGCCGGCGCTGTAACCGGCGCGATCGCCGGCGTCGTCGCGGTCGCTCTCGTTGTCCTCCACGCTCGCCCAGCGCACCATCGCCTTCTGACGGCTCGCGGTCGCCCACACGCCGATCACCGACTTCGCGTCGGCGGCGTTCGAGGGCATCGAGCCGTCGCGCGTGAGGTCGCTCTTCGGCACCTGCAGTGCGATCGAGTGGACGTTGAAGCCCATGAGGCCGTTCCGGCCGGCGGCGTTCGGCGGCATGTTGATCAGGTGCGCGCTCTGCAGCGGCCGCAGCGCCGCGAGGTCGAAGATCGAGCCCAGGTCCACGTAGAACCCGTCCGCGCGCTGCCCTGCGAACACCTTGCGGCCACCGGGCAGCGAGCTCACCGCCGGCGCCGCAAGCGCGCTGGCGTAGTTCGGCGTCGAGCGCGGGCCGATGTGCACCGGCGGGCAGGGCAGCTGCTCGCCCAGCGTCGTCCGCCGGGCGCCCGCGATGCGCGTCACGCTGTACGTCTGGCGGAAGTTCCACGTCGCGTCGGTCAGCGAGCCGATCGGCCCGGTGTTGTACAGGAACGTCGAAGGGTTCGCGATCCTGGTGCGGAAGCGGAACTCGTAGACGATGTCCGGGCGCGCGTCGGCGTCGTTGTCGATGAGAATGCGGTACAGCACGTCGTCGCCGAAGTTGAAGAAGTTCGGCCCGCCCGCGGGATCCTCGAGCGGGATGTAGTTCGCGATGATCGTAACGCTGCTCGGCGCGTCCGGGCTAACGAACGCGTAGAGGTCGGTGTTGTCCGCGACCGGATCGGCGGCGATTCCGGGCGCCTCGCGATGCGAAGACATGGTGCTCCCCTCCCTGCACGGGCAATGTGTCGAACGTGCGCGTGGCGTTGCTGCGCTAGACCGCGTCGCTCCCCTGCGCGCGCAGCAAGCGCGCGACGAGCACGCGGTCCGTGATCACGCGCTCCGACTCGCCGTGCATGACCACGGCCTCGCCGCGCGCGCTGTCGCGGATGAACACGAGCAGCGGTCCGTCCACTGCCGGTAGCGCAGCCGACGCGAGGTCGTCGTCGTCGCCCGCCCCGCGCCGCGCGAGCGCCGGCGCCATCGCCAGCGCGCCCACCGCGCCTGCGCCGGCCGTCGCGCGGACCAGGAACTTCCTGCGCCCCATCCACGCGCGTCCTGGCTGTCCATCGGTGTGCGTTGCCATGCCTTCCTCTCCTTCCGCTGTGCCCTGACGCCAGTAGTTCGCAGCACCTCGCCGATGGATCACCGCTCGCCGGGTGCGCGCGTGCGGGCACGCAGGATTCTCGCGGAGGACGAGTTCGCGTGAGGGGGATCCTGGCGCCGCGCTGTGGCCTAGAAGCGCGTGGCCAGGAACGGCGCGGTCGTAGGTGCGAGGCTGCCGCCTGCGGGCTCCACGGTGAACGCGAGCGTCTCGCCGCTGTGCAGCACGGCCTGCATCGCCATGCTGGCGCTGCCACTCGCGTCCGTGTTGAACGTGCCGAGGCTCTCCGGCGTCGCGCCCCGCACGGCCCACGCCTGGTACACACGCCCCGCCTCGAGCTGCGGAAGGTTCGTCACCGTCACGACGACAAGGCCATTTTCGGGCAGCGCCACGACGCGCGCCTGCGCGCCGTTCGTGTCGCGCGTGACGTACGTCTGCACATCGGCGCCGCCGCCGCGCGCGCCGCCCCACACGCCGAGCCCGATGGCGAGCGCGGCGAACGCCGCCGCCAGCGCGTACGGCAGC
>VGPB01000201.1 GCA_016875695.1 Chloroflexota bacterium
GCGCCCGAGGCGTGCGGGCGGCGGCGGCCGCCGCGCGCCGTGCGCGCTGTCGTAGCGCGTGCGCCCGCGCGTCGCCAGCTCGGCCGCGACCAGCGTAAGCGCGAGCGTGCCGAGCAGCAGCGCCAGCGCCGCCGCCTCCGTGCGCTCGAAGCTCGACTGGTAGCGCATGAAGATCACGCGCGTGAACGAGTCGAAGCGCATCAGCGACGGCGCCCCGAAGTCGGCGAGCGCGTACAGCGCGACGAGCAGGCTGCCGGAGGCGATGGCCGGACGCAGCTGCGGCAGCGTCACGCGGTGCAGCGTCTGCAGCCGCCCGCGGCCGAAGCTGCGCGACAGCTCGTCGAGGCGCGGGTCGAGCGCGAGCAGCGCCGGGCGCAGCGTGAGCACAAGATAGGGGTAGGTCGCGAGCGCGAGGACGGCGGCGGTGCCCGACAGCCCGTAGATCGACGGCAGGCGGTCCACGCCCCACGGCTCGAGCACCTGCTGCAGCAGGCCGCGCGGGCCGAGCGCCGAGACCGCGACGAGTGCCGCGACGTACGAGGGGATGGCGAGCGGCAGCGCCACCAGCACCGCCAGCACGGGGCGGCCCGGCACGTCCGTGCGCGTGGTGAGCCAGGCCAGCGGGAGCGCGAGCGCGAGCGCCAGCGCCGTGGTCACGGCGGCCAGCGCGAGCGAGCGCGCCAGCAGCGTGAACGTCGGCCGCGTGAGCACCGCGTCGAGCGCAGCGCCCGGGGCCTCGGCGGCGCGCAACGCCAGGTAGATCGGCGCGACCAGGCACAGCAGTGCGAGCGCGAACGCCGGGAGCCAGAGCGCGAGCGGCGGCCGGCCGGCGTCGAGCGACCGGGCGAGCGAGGCCAACGCGGCGGCTCCTCTCAGGCGCGCGCGCACTGCTCCGCGTGACGTGGCGCACAGGTTAGCGTACCAGCGCGACCGGGGAGGCGCCGGGCCGGCGCAGAACGGTAGACTTGAAGGTGACGTTGATCGCGACGCCTGCGCGCACGCGCGCGGTGAGGGCCGGGACGAGGGAGCGCGGGTGCTGGACGAACAGCCGCAGGCCGAGGGGGGGCGCGCGCCGCTCGGCGTGCTGCTTACCGGCGGGCGCGGCACGCGGCTGCAGCCGCTGACACCCGCATTGCCGAAGGCGCTCGTGCCGTTGCTCGAACGGCCGCTCGTCGCGCACGGCGTCGCGCTGCTCGCCGAGCTCGGACTGCGCGAGATCGTGGTCGTGGTCGCGAGCGATGACGCGCAGACCGGTCCCGCGGCGCAACGCTACGCGCCGCCCGGCGTGACGGTGCATATCGCCGTGCAGGCGGAGCCGCGCGGGTCGGGCGACGCGCTGGCCAGTGTCGGCGCCGCGCTCGCCGATCGCGCCGTCGTCGTGCTGGCGGTCGACACGGTGCTGCGCGGGCACGACCTCGCGCGCCAGCTGCGCGCCTTCGAGCGCTCGGGCGCCGTCGCGTGGCTGCCGCTGCACGAGACCGATCGCCCGCACGAGATGGGCATCGCGGAGCTGGGTGACGGCGGGCGCAGCGAGCGCATCGTGACGCTGGAGGAAAAGCCGCCGGCGCCGCGCTCGAACCTCGCGTGCGTGGGCGTGTGGATACTCGCGCCGTCTGCGCTCACGCGCGTGCAACGCGACCCGGTGATCAACCCGCGCGGCGAGGCCGACCTCACGGCGACAGTGGCGGCGCTGCTTGACGAAGGCCACGTCGTGGGCGGCGCGCAGCTCACCGGCCGCTGGCTCGACACCGGTTCGCTGGGCGCGCTGCTCGCGACGCAGGCCGCGCTGCTCGCGGAGCTCGCGCCCGGTGCGCCGTTTGCCGCGCCCCGTTGCGCGCTGAGCGGCGTGGTGCACGCGCGCGACGGCGCGCGTGTCACGGCGAGCACGCTCGCCGGGCCGCTACTGATTGCGGACGCGGCGCGCGTCGAGGGGTGCGTCCTCGGCCCCGATGTGGTGGTCGGCGAGGGCGCGGCGCTGTCCGGCGTGACCCTGCGCGACGCGCTCGTCGCGCCGGGCGCGCGCCTGGCGGGCGGCGTGTACGCGTCCGTCGTGGTCACGGCGGACGGCACGGTCACGAGCGCGCGGTGACGCGCCGCGGCGCGTCGCAGCGCCGGTGAACCCGCGCCGATGACCCCCGACGGCGGCGCGCGCAACTGGGATGCCGTCGTCATCGGCGCCGGCGTCGTCGGGCTCGCGGTGGCGGCCGCGCTCGCGGCCACGCGCCGCGTGCTCGTCGTCGAGCGCCACGCGACCTTCGCGCTGGAGACCAGCGCGCACAACTCGGGCGTGGTGCACGCGGGCCTGTACTACGCCACCGGCTCGTGGAAGCACCGGCTGTGCCTGGCCGGCAACGCCGCGCTGTACGCCTGGTGCGCGGCGCACGGCGTCGCCGCTAGGCGCATCGGCAAGCTCGTCGTCGCCGTCGAGCCCAGCGAGCTCGCGGTGCTTGAGGTGCTCTGCGCGCAGGCCGCAGCGAACGCCGTGCCGGGCATCCGGCTGCTGTCGGGGATCGAGGCGCGCGTGCTCGAGCCGGCCGTCCCGGCCGTCGCGGCGCTGCTCTCGGAGCACACGGGCATCGTCGACGCGGCCGGCTTCGCGCGCTCGCTCGCGGCGAGCGCGCAGGAGCGCGGGGCGTGGTTCGCGTACCGCCACGAGCTCGTGGGTGGAGCGCGCGTGCCCGGGGGCTTCGCGCTCGCGCTCCGCGACGCCGAAGGCGCCACCACGGAGCTGCGCACGGCGGCGCTCGTGAACAGCGCCGGCCACGGCGCGCCGGCCGTCGCCGCGGCGCTCGGCTACCCGCTC
>VGPB01000202.1 GCA_016875695.1 Chloroflexota bacterium
ACTGCCGGCGCGACGCGGCCGGGCGCTGGTTGCTGCGCGAGCCGGTCGGCCGCTCGCACCGCTCGCGGCGCTTGCTTGCACGGATCGGTCGCGCGCGTGCGCTGCCGGAGGTGCCTATAGACGTGGCACTCTCGGGCGAGGCCGAGCTCGCCCCGGGCCTGCTCGCGGTGCCGGCACCCGGACATACGCCGGGCAGCTACTGCTACGTCGATACCGCGCGCGGGGTGGCGTTCGTCGGTGACCTGGTGATCAGCCACCGCCGCCACCTGTCGCGCGCGCTGCGCGCGGCCAACGCCAACGACGCGGCGTACGAGCGGACGCTGGCGGCGTTCGTGACGCGCGCGCCGGCAATCGGATGCGCTGGACACGGTACGCCGGTACACGACTTCGCGGCGCAGCTGACGGAGCTCGCGCGGCAGCCGCGACGGCGCGTCACGTCGCCTCTCGGGGTCGCGCGGCGCGTGGTGCGCCTGTTTCGCTTCGCGCGCATGCTCACGGCAGTGCGGCGCAGGCGCGAGTAGCGGCGCGCGCAGGCCCGATCGCACTCAGGACCAGTTCACGCTGCCCCAGCCTTCGGCGATCTTCCCGTCGGCGACGCAGAGGATGGTCAGCCCGGTGAAGGTGGACTCACCGCCGTGCGGCTTGATGCCGGCGAACTCGGCCACCTGGCGCCCGCGCACGATGAAGCGCGCGACGACGCGGTCCGCGTCGGCGGTCAACTCGCCGACCGTGAAGCTGAGCCCCTCGAAGCTCTCGTTGAAGATGAAGAAGATGCAGTTCTCGTTGCCGGCCTCGTGGCTGTGGTTGACGCCGGGCGGGCCGTGACACACGAAGCCGGGCGCAAAAGCACGCTCGTACATTTCCGAGGTGGGGCGGCCCGTGCTCCACTCATCGAACAGCTCGCGGACGACCGTCTCCGCGCGTGCCTGCTGCTCGCTCGCCATCACATCACCCCCACGCAGGAAGCACAGATGCACCGCGCCCGCAGCAGGCGCACGAGCAGGCGCTCAACCTGCCGTTATGTGCCCTCGTTCAGCTCGTTGGCGCCGGCCGGCAGGCCCGGCCCCTCGCTCTCGATGCGCAGCCAGCCCTCGGGCGCGGGTTCGATGCGCACGAGGTGCGTGCCCTGCTCCTTGCCGATCCGCCGGGTTCGGGTCAAGCATGGGCGCGACGCGCAGGTACTTCAACATTACACTCGTGCGCGCACGCACGACCGGTCGCGCGTGCGCTCGCGAACGGGTGGCGCGGCCCCGATACTGCACGGATGTGCTCACGCAGCTTCATCGTACTGTGGATCACGATGGCGGTGGCCATGGCCGGCATCGGCATGGTGTCGCCGCTGCTGCCGGTGTACGTGCGCGACGAGCTGGACGGCCCGGAGCTCGCGGTCGCGCTGTCGTTCTCAGGGCTGTCGCTGACGATGCTGGCGGTGTCGCCGCTGGTGGGCCGCCTCGGCGACCGGCACGGTGCGAAGCCGCTGATCGTGGCGGGCTTCCTGCTGTACGGGCTGGCGGGGTGCGGGTACCTGTTCGCCGAGGCGTGGGAACCGGTGATCGCGTTCCGGCTGCTGTCGGGCGTGGGCGCGGCGGCTATCTTCCCGATGGCGCTGGCGTACGTCGGCCGGCTCGCGCCGCCCGGGCGCGAAGGCACGTACATGGGCACGTACGCAGTGGCCGAAGTGGCGGGCTTCGGGATCGGCCCGCTCATCGGCGGCGCGATCCGCGACGCGCTGGGGTCGCGCGTGGCGTTCGGCACGATGGCGGCGATGCTCGCGGGCACGGGCGTGCTGACGTGGCTCGCGCTGCCCGCGGAGCGGCGGCGGGGCCGGACGGCGGGCGCAGCGCCGCATCCGAGCGGCGCGGGCGCGCCGCTGCTGGAGGAGCGGGAGCTGCCGTGGCAGGCGGTGATGCGCCAGCCGCTGGTGCAGGCGGCCGTGCTGGCGCGCACGATCGTGTCGGTCGGGTGGGGGGCGGGGGCGACGTTCCTGGCGGTGTACGTGGTGAGCGAGGACGGGCTGGCGACGGGGAGCGCGACGTTCGTGGGGCTGCTGTTCGCGGCGCGGGCGCTGCTGGGCGCGGCGCTGCAGCCGTTCACGGGGCGGCTGGCGGACCGCGCGGATCGCGCGCACATGGTGATCGCGGGCATGAGCATCGCAGCGGTGGGGCAGTTCATCATCCCGGACCTGCCACGCGTGCTGGTGGAGCCCGCGCTAGGCGGCGGCACGCTGGTGCTCGCGCCGTGGCTGCTCATCGTGTACCTCGCGGTCGGGGCGGGTGAGGCGGTGGCGCAGCCGGCGCAGAACGCGATCTTCGTGGAGGCCGGCCGCGAAGCGGGCATGGGGACGGTGATGGCGCTGAACCAGACGGGGTCGTCGGCGGGATTCCTGGCGGGATCGCTCATCGGCGCGGCAATCGTGAGCGCGTGGGGACTGGAGGCGGCGTTCCGCTACGCGGGGCTCGCGACGCTGGTCGGGGTGCTGGTGTTCGCCGCGCGCATGCGCAGCGCGCGCGCGGACGCGCGGCGCGCGACACTGCCGGCGGCGACGCCAGACTAGGGGCGCCGCGGGCGTGACCTCCCCCCGCGCGTTTCATAGCACCTGATGAGTGAGTCTGGCGGCGATCTCCAGCCAGTTCGGTTCGATGGCCTCGGGTGCTGGTGGCCGGTACCCGAGCGAGCTGTGCGGGCGCCGGTGGTTGTACTCCAGGCGCCAGCGCTCGATGAGCACCTGCGCCTCGAGCAGCGTGTCGAAGCGCTCGAGGTTGAGGCATTCGTCACG
>VGPB01000203.1 GCA_016875695.1 Chloroflexota bacterium
GGGCGCCGAGCTGCCGGCGGCGGCGGTGGCGCAGGGGCTGGCCGGGGTGCGCTGGCCGGGGCGCTTCGAGGTGGTGCCGGGGCGGCCGCTTGTGATCCTCGACGGGCTGCACACGCCGCTCGCGGCGAAGCGCTTCGCGGAGGCGGCGCGCGCGCTGGCGTTGCCGCGGCCGCGCGTGTACCTCGTGGGGCTGCTGGCCGGTAAGGACGTCGAGGCGATCGCCGGGGCGCTGGGCGTGGCGGGTGAGCAGGTGGTGGTGGTGCCGCCGGCGTCGGGGCGCGCGGAGGCGCCGGGACCGGTGGGAGCGGCGTTCCGGGCGGCCGGCGCGGACGTGCAGCAGGCGGGCGACGTGGGCGCAGGGCTGGAGCTGGCGCGCGCGCTGGCGGGGGAGCGCGGGTGTGTGCTGGTGGCTGGGAGCCTGTACACGGTCTCGGAGGCGCGGGAGCTGCTGCTGGGCATCGCGGGGGACCGGGCGCTGGGGCTACGCTAACGAGGGCGCGCGGAAGGTGGAAGTAATGGGCGCGGGGAGCAACGGGCGACGGCGGGTGGTGATCACCGGAATGGGTGTGTTCTCGCCGCTGGGCAACTCGGTCGACGAGCTGTGGGCGCGCGCGACGGCGGGCGAAAGCGGCATCGCGCGGCTGACGCAGGTCGATCCGAGCGGCTACCCGTGCCAGGTGGGCGGCGAGGTGCGGGGCTTCGAGCCGGCGGAGTACATGGATCGCAAGGACGCGCGGCGCATGGCGCGCGCCTCACAGCTCGCCGTGGCGGCGGCGCGGCAGGCGGTGGCGCAGGCGGGAGTGGCGTTGGACGCGATCGATCGCACGCGCATCGGCATGGTGTGCGGCACGGGCGGCCCGAGCATGGTGGACACGGAGCAGGCGATGCGCACGCTGGTCGCGCGCGGTGGGCTGAAGATCGATCCGCTGCTGATGGCGCGCATGCTGCTGAACATGCCCGGCGCCAACGTCACGATTCAGCTCGGGCTGCTCGGCTACACGAACACGGTCGCGACGGCGTGCGCGGCCGGCACGCAGGCGATCGGCGACGCGACGGAGGTGATTCGTCGCGGCGCGGCGGACGTGATGATCGCGGGCGGCACGGAGGCGGGCATCAGCGAGTTCGGGCTGGCGGCGTTCTGCGCGATGCGCGCGCTGACGTCGGGCTTCAACGACACGCCGGAGCGAGCGTCGCGCCCGTTCGATCGCGATCGTGACGGCTTCGCGCCGGGTGAGGGCGCCGGGATGCTGGTGCTCGAGGCGCTGGAGCACGCGCAGGCGCGCGGCGCGGAGCCGCTCGCCGAGGTGCTGGGCTACGGCGTGAGTGCGGACGGGCTCTACCTGGTGGCGCCGCCGGACGACGGCAACGGCGCGATGCGCGCGATGCGCGCCGCGCTGGCGAATGCCGCGCTGGAGCCAGGGGCGATCGATTATGTGTCGGCACACGCGACGGCGACGGAGTTGGGCGACGTGGCGGAGACGCGCGCGCTGAAGGCGGTGTTCGGTGAGCGCGCGTACGCGCTGCCGGTGACGGCGTTGAAGTCGCAGATCGGTCACCTGCTGGGTGGCGCGGGCGGCGTGGAGACGGTGGCGGCGGTGCAGACGCTGCGCACGGGGACGATCGCGCCGACGGCGAACCTCGAGCACCCGGGCGAGGGCTGCGACCTCGACTACGTGCCGGTGGTGGCGCGGCGCGCGGACGTGCGCACGGTGATGAAGAACTCGTTCGGTTTCGGCGGCCAGAACGCGGTGCTGGTGCTCGGCCGCTACGATCACTCGCCGTGATGGGCACGGGCTAGCAGCGCCGGGCCGCGCCGCGGCGCGGGAGGTGTGGACGGCCCTCTGGGCCGGGGCCCCGCCCGCCCCGTCCTTGTGCGAGGGGCTGCGCCCCTGCCTCCCCGTGACCGGCGGCTCGTTGAGACCGCGCTCCCGCGGAGACAGGGTGTGCGGCTCGGCGCTTGAAGGGCGGCGGGTGGCGGCTTGCGGCGCGGGAGCTATGGACGGCCCTTCGGGCCGAAGAACCCGTCCGCCTGCCCCTTCTCGGCGAGGGGCTGCGCCCCTCGCGCTCCCTGTCGGCACGGGGACACGAGCTGGGCGCGTGGGACCGCGGTGGGGCAGGGCGTCAGCGTCGCGAGCGGTGTCGCTAGGCGACGGCGGCGCGCACTGACGTCGGAAGCATCACGTCGAGCACGCGTTCGAGCGCGATGGTGTGCGCGCATGTGGCGTGCGTGCCGAAGAACTCGCAGTCGCAGTGCCAGCAGCCGTTGGCCAGCGTGACAATGTGGTCGCTGTTGTCGCCGCGCACGGCGACCTCCAGCCGCGCGATGCGGAAGCGCTCGGGCTCGTCAGCGTAGCGGTGTGCCTTCGCGAGCTTGCCGATCATGCCGGAGTCCATGGCGTGGCCCCATTCAGTGTGCAACAGCGCACGCACCGTCGCGCGACGCGGTGGCTCGTGCCGGAAGGAAGGGGAGGTGAGAGCCGGAAGGAAGGGGAGGTGAGAGGTGGCGGGCCGACATCGGTTGCCGGGGGCGCGGACGCACCGCTCCATGCGACTAACGTACACCCGTGAGGCAAGCGCTCAACGGACGCGCGCGAGCGGCTCGTAGCGGGGCTGCGCCCCGAGGTGCGAGTGGAAGAGCACGAGTTCCCGCAGACGCGTCGGATGCGTGGGGGGCGGGTCGAGTCGCGCGACGGCGAGCGCGCGGCGCTCGGCGCGCGTGGCGCGCGGCGCGACGCGTGCGACGCGCGCGAGCGTGAGGTGCGGGCGCAGCGGTCG
>VGPB01000204.1 GCA_016875695.1 Chloroflexota bacterium
TCGCCGGCGCTCTTCACCGCGCTGTACGCGGGCGGCACCTGCGGATGCTCGCCGACGAAGGCCGCGAGCGCGGCGGCGACGGCCGCGGCGTCGAGGGCGCCGACCTCGTGCGTGGCGAGGGGGGCGCCGGCGGCGTCGTCGGTGTCCGTTTCGACGCCGAAGATAATCTGCGCGGTGTAACGTTTCGTGGTGCCGGTGAGGGCGTCGACGAGCCGCGTCGCCTCGCCGAGCGCCACGGGCAGCACGCCTGTGGCGAGCGGGTCGAGCGTGCCGGCGTGACCGACGCGGCGCACGCCGGCGGCGCGACGAACCGCGCGCACGACGTCGAACGACGTGATGCCGGCGGGCTTGTCGACGACCAGGAAGCCGGCGAGCACGGCGCGTGCGCCGGCGCTAGAGGTCACGGCCCTCGCCGTGCGCGACGTCGCGCATGAGCGCCGTCAGGCGGTCGCCTTCCGCGATCGAGCGGTCGAGCAGGAAGTGCAGTCGCGGCACGCGACGCAGGTGCAGGCGCTTGACCAGCATGCGATGCAGGAACGGCTCGGAGCGCGTGAGCGCGGCGATCAGCGCGCCTTCGTCGGCGGGCTCGCTGGCGGGGTCGCGCAGCATGCTCACGTGGATGCGCGCCGTCGCGAGGTCCGGGGCGACCTCGACGCGGGTGATCGAGAGCATCGCGTCGGTGAGCGCGGGGTGCTTCACCTCACGCCGCAGGAGCTCCGCGATCTCGGACTGCAGGAGGTCAGCGACCTGCTCCATGCGACGCGTCATCGGCGGATCGCCCGTCTGGCCGCGGCGCAGCGCGTGCCGCTAGCGGACCTGCTCCATGTGGTAGCTGACGATCTCGTCGCCCTCGGCGAAATCGCTGAAGCCCTCCACCTGGATGCCGCACTCGAAGCCCGACGTGACCTCGCGCGCGTCTTCTTGGAAGCGCTTCAGACTCTCGATGCGGCCCTCGTGCTGCTGCTGCCCGCCGCGGAAGACACGCACCATGCTGTTGCGGCGCACGGTGCCGTCGCGCACGTAGCAGCCCGCGATGGCGTTGCGGCGGCCGAGGCGGAAGACCTGGCGCACCTCGATGCGCGCGTCCTCGCGCTCCTCGAACACGGGCTCCAGCAGGCCGCGCACCGCGCGGTTCACGTCGTCGAGGATGTCGTAGATGACCCGGTACTCGCGGATCTCGACGTGCTCGGCCTCGGCGAGCCGGCGCGCGCCGATCTCGGGGGTCGTGTTGAAGCCGATCACCACGCCGTGCGAGGCGACGGCGAGGTTGACGTCGGACTCGTTGATCGAGCCGGCGGCGGCGTGGATGACCTTGACGTTAACGCCTTCGATGCTCGCGCCTTCGAGCGCCCGCACGAGCGGCTCGATGGAGCCCTGCACGTCCGTCTTGAGCACGATGTTGAAATCGCGCACCGCGCCGCGGTGGATCTCGCCGAACAGGCTGTCGAGCGTGACGGGGGCTGCCGGTGCGCCGCTGGCCTCGAGGCGGCGGCGCCGTGCCTCGGTCTCGGCGCGCGCCTCGCGCTCGTCGGCGGCGACGGTGACGCGCTCGCCCGCCGGTGGCACCTCGCCGAGGCCGAGCACGGTGACGGGCATCGAGGGGCCGGCCGCCTTGAGGCGCTTGCCGTTCGCATCGGTGAGCGCCTTCACCTTGCCGAACGCCAGGCCCGCGACCACGATATCGCCCACGTGCAGCGTGCCGGTCTGCACGAGCACGGTGGCGACGACGCCGCGGTGGCGGTCCGTCGAGGCCTCGAGCACGACGCCGACCGCGGGGCGGTGCGGGTCAGCGCGCAGCTCCTGCAGGTCGGCGACGAGCAGCACGGTCTCGAGCAGGTCGTCGAGCCCATCGCCGCGCTGCGCGGAGATCGGCACGACGACCTGCTCGCCGCCGTACTCCTCGGGGACGAGATCGAGCTCCATGAGCTGCTGCTTGACGCGGTCCGGGTTCGCGTTGTTAGCGTCAATCTTGTTGATGGCGACGACGAGCGGCACCTCGGCGGCGCGCACGTGGTCGATCGCCTCGCGCGTCTGCGGCATCACGCCGTCGTCGGCGGCGACGACGACGATCGCGACGTCGGTGACCTGCGCACCGCGGGCACGCATCTCGGCGAAGGCGGCGTGGCCGGGCGTGTCGATGAAGGTGACGCTGCGCCCATCGGGCGCCGTGGCCTGGTAGGCGCCGATGTGCTGCGTGATGCCGCCGGCCTCGCCGGCGGCGACGCGCGTGCGGCGCAGCGCGTCCAGGAGCGTAGTCTTGCCGTGGTCGACGTGGCCGAGCACGGTGACGACGGGCGGCCGCGCCTCGGTGGCATCGGCGTCGAAGATGCGCTGCGAGGTGGAGGCGGGCGCCGAGGGTGCGTCCTCGGCGGCGGGCGCCGGAGCGGCGGCGCCTTCCTCCTCGGGCGCGAAGCCGAGGTCGGTCGCGACGACGGCGGCAGTGTCGAAGTCGACGATCTGGTTGATCGTCGCCATCACGCCGTTCTTCATGAGCTCCTTGATCACGTCGATGGGCGTCACGCGGAGCAGCGCGGCGAGGTCTTTGACGACCACGGCCGCGGGGATGCGGACGGTCTGCTGGCGCTCGGCGGCCTGGGTCATGTGCGGTCTCCCTCGTCGGCGGTGGGCGGCGCGTGCTGGAGCAGCGCCGCGAGGTCATCGGCTGGTACGTGCTCGACGCGCAGCGCGCGGGCGAGCGGGCCGCGCGCGCCCAGCGCGCGCTGCCAGCAGGAACGGCGCCCGCAGAGGTATGCGCC
>VGPB01000205.1 GCA_016875695.1 Chloroflexota bacterium
ACGGTCGCGCGCAGCTCGCCGACCTCCGGGTGCAGCGCGCAGCCCTCGAGGTGCGCGCGCACATCGGCGCGCTCCTCGTCCGTCAGCGCGTCGAGCGCGTACGCCGGCAGCAGCTCGCGTACCTCGTCGCAGCTCATCGCGGCGCCGCCAGCACCGACGCGCGGAGCTTCTCCAGGCCCAGCCGCAGCCGGCTCTTCACCGTGCCGAGCGGCACACCGTTCGTCGCAGCCACCTCCGTCTGCGTGAGGCCGAGGAAGTACACCTGCTCCAGCACGAGGCGCTGCTCGGCCGGCAGGGTGGGGAACGATGCGCGGATCGCCGCGTACTGGCGCTCGTCCACGTCCGGCTCCGCCTCGCCCTCGGCGTCCGCGAGCAGGTCGGCGTCCTCGACGGGGCGCGTGCGCGCGGTCAGCCGCTGTCGCCGGCGCGCCGCGTCGATGGCGCGCCGGTGCACGATGGTCATGAGCAGCCCCTCGGCGCGCCCGCGCCGCGCGTCCAGCCGGTCGGCCTGCTCCCACAGCCACACGAACGCCTCCTGCACGACGTCCGCGGAGGCCGCCTCGTCGCCGATGACGCGCATCGCGAGGCCGAACGCGCGGCGGCTCATCGCGTCGTACAGCTCCGCCAGCGCCGCCGGGTCCCGGGCCTGGAGCCGCGCCACGAGGTTGTGCACGGCCTGAACTCCCTCACTCGTTCTTCGGCACGGCCCCCGCCTCGGATCACCGCGCCGCCGCAACAATACCCTCTCGCACCGCTCGCGCATGGCACCCGCCCGCGCTCGATAGCGAGGGTGCGCGTCGACCTCCTACGCACCGTCCCGCGTCCGACCGCCGGTGCTGCTCGGCAACGCTGCGATTGACGCTAGGGCCGGCCGCACGACGTGCGACTGGGCCCGCGAACGTCTGCAGGGGCCGCGACATCACCTCGAAGCGCTGGACGGCGCACAGGTACCCGCGTGATCGCCGCGGCGCCGCGTCAGCGCGGCGGCAGCCAGCGCAGCAGGGTGAGCACGCGCGGGACCTCCCGCCCGTCGCCGTCGACGTAGCCCACGTACTGCGACTCGCACTCCGCCATGAGGCCCGCACCGACCGCGAAGCGCTTGCGCCCGCGCGTGCGTTCGTGCGTCGCGAGCGCACGAGCGATCGAGGAGCCGGCGTCGACGGACTTGCGCAGCGGGAAGAACGGCTGCCCGGGGGCTGCGTAGGGGCGGATCGCGCGCAGCTTCGGGCCAGGTGCGGCCGCCGCCTCGAATCCGCTGAGGGGAGCGCTGCCGAGCGCCGCTCGCTCGCCCTTGCGGTAGCCCGGCTCCCAGAGGACGAACGAGCACGCCCACACGCCGAGCACCGCGACTTGCCGCGCGGTCGCCTCGAGCGAGGCCTCGCATGTGGACGCGACCTCGAACAGGCAGTCGAGCGAAGGCTCGCGGTCCCCCGCGAGGTCGCGCAGCCAGCGCGGATGCAGCAGCAGCTGCGCTGCACCGATGTCGCAGAGGAACTCCTCGCGGCGCGCCTCGTCAAAGGCGCCCACCGCGGCATCGACGTGTCCGCTCGACGCAGCGCGGGCTTCGTCGAGGAGCGTGTGGCTGAGCTCGTGCGCCACTTTGAAGACGCTGCCGTCCCGTCGCATCGCGCGCGTTCACCTGGACGACGTACCCGCCGGCGGGAAGCGGCACCAGCCGGCCCGCGCCGGAGAGCGGCAGCGCCTCGATGCGCAAGACTCCGCGCAGCGAGCCGAGCAGCTCGAGCGGGGCGGGCGGCCCCTCAACGCCTGCCTGCTCGAGGAGCCGGTCGACGGCGGCGCGCACCGCGGCCTCCGCTGACTCGCCGCCGAAGGCAGCCATCAGCCGCGCCTCGATCGACGGGCGCGGCACGGCGCGGGGCCTCAGCGGTCCCGTACGCTGCGGCGGATCGACTCGTAGACGAAGCGCCAGTCGTCCGCCGTCCGAGGCGATTCGCCCCGGTAGCGGATGCGGGCGAGCATCCGCACCTCGGCGGGTGGCAGGCCCGCCTCGGCGGCGAACTCCCGGAGGGAGGCGGGGACCTCGGGCTCCGCGGTCTCCGCGGCGGTGGCCGCCTCTGCAGTGCCGAGCAGCGCGGCCGCCGAGGTGCCCAGCGCGCGCGCGAGCGCGAACAGCGTCGAGGCAGACGGTCGCGCCTCGGGTGAGCGCTCGACCTGCGACAGGTAGCCCTTCGAGACGCCGGAGAGCCGGGCCAGCTCGCTCAGCGAGAGACCCTGTTTCTCGCGCAGGCGGCGGATGCGTGCGCCTACGGGCTCCATCGGCTGTCCTCTCGTCCCCTCGCCAAATCGAGTGTAGCGTGTGGTACGGCTTACCAAACAGGCCGCGTGTTGACGAACGAACGCGATCGCGGCTAGTGTTCGCGTTACGGAACGTTGTTCGTTCGCCCCGATGCCACCCGCAGGCCGAGCGGCGAACGAGGTATCGTCCCGCGCGGCAGCGCGGGCGGAGGGCGGCGGCAGGACGTGGGACTGAGCATCACCGCTGTGCCGTACGGCCTCGCCGCGCGCGCAACGCTGCGCGAGATGCTCGCCGCCGCGAAGGCGACCGATGCGCTCGTGCCCGTGACCGTCGCTGTGCCATCGAACTACGCCGGGCTGGCGTTGCTGCGCGCGCTTGCGTCCGGAGGCGCGGCGTCGCGACGCCGGGCTTCGACGCCGTGCGCGAGCGCGAGGCGCGGCTCGAGGGGCTCGAGGAGGTGCGGCTGCTCTACGTCGCCGCGACCCGGGCGCGC
>VGPB01000206.1 GCA_016875695.1 Chloroflexota bacterium
CGACCGCCCGGCGTCGCTTCGCCAGGCTCAGTAGTTTCCCGAGGCCACCTCACGCAGAATCGCATTGTCCAGCGCCTGGTCGGCAACCAGCCGCTTCAGCCACGCGTTCTCCCGCTTGAGCTCCTGCAGCCGCTTCGCCTGGTCGACCTTCATCCCGCCGTACTCGCGGCGCCAGCCGTAGTAGGTCTGCTCGCTGATCCCCAGCCTCCGGGACACTTGCGCCACCGTCTGACCCTGCGCCAGACCGACCTCGGCCTCCCTCAGCTTGCCAATGATCTCCTCGGCTCCGAACCACTTCCTCCTGCTCAATGCCGTCCCCTCCCTCGCGACCAACAAAAGTCTTCACCTCCTCCGCTGGTCTCGTTTCAGAGAGTCAGGTCAGCGCCAGCGTCGGCCGCGCTGTGAACTTGACAAGAACGCCTGTTCGCTCGAACATACGTGCGAGCACGGCGAGGGATCGCTCCGGAGGCATGGATGCCAGCGCTGCGCATGACCACCGTCGCCGCCCCGCTGATGGATGCGCTCCGAGCCGCTGCCGCGGCCCAGGGCGGCGACGCCACGTGGCTCAGCGTGCCCGCCCGGCCCGCTCGTTTCGCCGACTGGCCGACTGCGGTCGACGCGCGCATACGCGAGGCGTTGCGCGGCGGCGGCATCGCGCGCCTCTACACCCACCAGGCAGAGGCCGTCGCGCACGCCCTCGCCCGCCGCGACCAAGTCGTCGTCACGCCGACGGCGTCCGGCAAGACGCTCTGCTACACGGTGCCGGTGCTGCAGGCGCTCCTCGACGACCCGAACGCGCGCGCGCTCTATCTGTTCCCCACGAAGGCGCTCGCGCAGGACCAGCTGCACGAGCTGCAAGGCCTCGTCGAGGCGGCCGGCCTCGACGTCGGCGCGTTCACGTACGACGGCGACACGGCGCCCGCCGCCCGCCGCGCGGTGCGCACGGCCGGCCACGTCGTGATCACGAACCCCGACATGCTGCACACCGGCATCCTGCCGCACCATACGAAATGGGTGCGCCTCTTCGAGCAGCTGCGCTATATCGTCGTCGACGAGCTGCACATCTACCGCGGCGTGTTCGGCTCGCACGTGGCGAACGTGCTGTGGCGGCTGCTGCGCGTCTGCCGCTTCTACGGCAGCGACCCGGTCTTCATCTGCTGCTCGGCGACGATCGCGAACCCGCGCGAGCTCGCGAGCGCGCTCACGGGCCGCACGCCGGCGCTCGTCGCGGACAACGGCGCGCCGCGCGGCGAGCGGCACGTGCTGCTGTACAACCCCCCGGTCGTGCAGCCGGCGCTCGGCATCCGTCGCGGCGTCGTGCGCTCCGCCACAGCGCTCGCGTCGGCGCTGCAGGCAGCGGGCGCGCAGACACTCGTCTTCGCGCGCTCACGCACCGACGTCGAGGTGCTGACGCAGTACCTGCGCGCCGCACCCGGGGGCCGCGCGCGTCTGCCGGGTCACGACCAGTGGGTGCGCGGGTATCGCTCCGGCTACCTGCCGCGCGAACGCCGCGCCATCGAGGCGGGGCTGCGCGACGCCAGCGTGCGCACCGTCGTCGCCACCAACGCGCTCGAGCTGGGCATCGACATCGGCGGGCTCGACGCCACCGTGCTCGCGGGCTACCCCGGCTCCGTCGCGAGCTTCTGGCAGCAGGTGGGGCGTGCGGGGCGCTCCGAGGCGCCGTCGGTCGCCGTGTACGTCGCGGGCTCCGGCGCACTCGACCAGTACATCGTCACGCACCCGGAGTTCCTCGATGGCGAGCGCGTCGAGGCGGTGCTAATCGACCCCGAGAACCTGCTCGTCGCTGCCGACCACGTGCGCTGCGCCGTCTTCGAGCTGCCACTGGACGACGAGGAGCGCGCGCAGCTCGGCGCGAGCGCGCCCGTGGTGCTCGACGAGCTCGAGGCGCACGGCCTCGTGCACCGCACCGGCGGGCGCACATACTGGACCAGCGAGGCGTATCCCGCGCACGAGGTGTCGCTGCGCCGTGGCGACGAGCAGAACGTCGTGATTATCGAGCAGACCACACCGCCCGTCGTGATCGGCGAGGTCGATCGCGCCTCGGCGATGACGCTCCTGCACGACGAGGCGATCTACCTGCACGACGGCCGCCAGTACCACGTCGATCGCCTGGACTGGGAGGAGTTGAAGGCGTACGTCCGCGCCGTCAACGTCGACTACTACACGGACGCGCACCTCGCGGTCGACCTGCGCGTGCTCGCGCGCACCGAGTTGTGCGGCGAGCCTGCACCGAGCGGTTGCGGCGACGTCGCCGTGACGTACCTCGCGACGATCTTCAAGAAGATCAAGCTGCACACGCACGAGAACATCGGCTGGGGCACGATCCGCCTGCCGCAGGACGACGTGCACAGCACCGCGTTCTGGCTGGCGCTCCCCGACGACGCGATCGCGGGTTGGCCGGCCGCCGACATCGAGTCGGCGCTCGTCGCGCTCGGGCAGCTGCTCGCACACTGCGCGCCGCTGCTCGTGCTGTGCGCGGCGGGCGACCTGCAGCTCGCCACGCAGCTGCGCTCGCCGCACACACTGCGCCCGACCGTGTTCCTGTGGGAGTCGGTGCCGGGCGGCGTGGGCCTGGCGGAGCAGCTTTGCCGCGAGCGCGCGCGGCTGCTGATGCTCGCACGCGCGACCGTGGCGGGATGCGCGTGTCCACGCGGCTGCCCGGC